>JAJYAW010000222.1 GCA_021779335.1 Myxococcales bacterium
CTTCTGCGCCTGGGGGCTGCTGCAGCGCGGCGTCCCGTCGCTCGTGGTGGATCGCGGCCGGACCGTCTCGCCGCGGCGGCGCGACGTCGCGGCGCTCCTGCGGGACGGCACGCTCGACCCCGAGTCCAACATGAACTTCGGCGAGGGCGGCGCCGGCGCCTACACCGACGGCAAGCTGGCCACGCGCATCCACCACCCGGCCGTGCGCGCGGTGGTGGAGCTCTTCGCCCGCTTCGGCGGCGTCGACCGCATCCTCGCCGAGGGGAAGCCGCACGTCGGCTCCGACGTGCTCCCCTCCGCCATCTCGGCGATGGTGGAGGAGCTGACGCGCGGCGGGTGCGAGTTCCTCTGGGGCGCGCGGGCCGTCGACCTGGAGCTGCGGGCGGGGCGCTTCTCCGGGCTGCGGCTGGCCGACGGCCGGACCCTCGAGTCCGACCGGCTGGTCCTGGCGCCGGGCAACAGCGCCCGGGAGCTCTTCGAGCTCTTCCAGGCGCGCGGCTGGCCCATCGAGGCCAAGCCGTTCGCGGTGGGCTACCGGGCCGAGCACCCGCAGCCGCTCATCGACCGGATCCAGTACGGCCTCTCCAGCCGGCCGGCCAGGCTCCCGCCGGCCGACTACAAGCTGGCCGACAACCCTCGGGTCGGGGCGGCGCCGCGCGGCGTCTTCTCCTTCTGCATGTGCCCGGGCGGCGTGGTGGTGCCCACCCCGACCGAGGCGGGCATGCAGTGCACCAACGGGATGTCCAACAGCCACCGCTCCTCGCCGCTGGCCAACGCCGGCATCGTGGTGGCGGTCACCCCCGACGACTTCGCCGCCGAGGGCTTCACCGGTCCGCTGGCCGGGCTGGAGTGGCAGCGCAAGTGGGAGCGGGCCGCCTACGCGCTCGGCGGGGGCGGCTACCGGGCGCCGGCGCAGCGGCTGGCCTCCTTCCTGGCCGGGAAGCCGGGGGCCGCGCCCGGCCGCTCCAGCTACCGGCCGGGGCTGACGCACGCCGACCTGGAGCCGCTCTATCCGGAGCAGGTCCGGACCGCCCTGCGGGCCGGCCTGCGCGCCTTCGACCGGCGGATGCGCGGCTTCGTCACCGACGAGGCGGTGCTCATCGGGGTGGAGACGCGGACCAGCGCCCCCTGCCGGCTGGTGCGCGGCGGCGATCTCGTCTCCCCGGGCCTGCCCGGCGTCTACCCGTGCGGCGAGGGGGCCGGCTACGCCGGCGGCATCGTCTCCTCCGCCGTGGACGGGCTCAAGGTTGCCGAGGCCATCGGCGCCGAGCTCGGGCCGGCCTGACGCCGATGCGCTACCTGGTGCGCGATCGCGACGGCCGCGAGCTCACGGTGCCCTCGCTCCCGGACCTGGCCGCGCTGCACCGCGCCGGCTTCCTCGCCGAGGACGACCTGGTGCGCCAGGAGCGGTCGGAGCGCTGGGTGCGGGCCGGTGACATGCCGGCGCTCCACGGCCAGCGGCAGGATCGGCGGTCCTGGCGCTGGATCTGGTCGGTGCTGGTGGTGGCGGCGCTGCTGGTGGGCGCGGTGGCCATGATCCTGGCGGGCCGGCCCGGCCCGCCCCGCTGACCGCGCCCGCCCTCGCCCTGGCCCGAGCCGTCAGCGGCCGTAGTCGTCCTGCACGCGCACCACGTCCTCCACCTCGGGCGTGGAGACCTCCCAGACGTCGCAGTCGGTGACGGCGCGCATCCGGTGGATGGTGCCGGGGTGGACCCGGAAGCTCTCTCCCACCTTCAGCTCGTGGTCGACGAGCCGCTCGCCCTCCTGCAGCACCAGCACGAGCTGGCCGGCCGCCAGGTGGATCGTCTCGTCCTTCTTCACGTGGTACTGGAGCGAGAGCTGGCAGCCCGCCTTCACGTGGAGCAGCTTGCCGACGTACCGCTCGGTCTGCGCCCACCAGAGCTCGTAGCCCCAGGGCTTCTCGACGCGCCTGGGCTGGTCGAATTTGGTCATGGCGCGCCGAATCTAGCCTAGCGGGCCGCCACCACCAACCCCTTGGACCCGGTCCTGGAGTTGAACGTCTTGAGGAACTTCTCGGCCTCCGGCTTGGTGGCGAAGGCGCCCACGCGCACGCGGTAGAGCCGCCCCTTGGCGCCCAGGTCGGCCTCCTCGACGCGGGGACCGTACTCCTTGTACCTGCCGAGCAGCCGGTCGGCCTCGGCCCTGGAGGTCGTGGCCACCACCTGGACCGAGAAGGTCCCCTTGGCCCGGGGCGTGACCTTGCCGGCCGGCTCGGCCCTAGGGGCCCCCTCGGCCTTGGCGACCCCCTCGGCCCTGGCGACGGGCCGCGGCCCATCGGCGGCGGCCGGCGTCGCCGCGGGAGCCGCCGGCTGGGTGGGGGCCGCGGCCGGCGCCGCCGCCGGCGCCACCGGTGGCGCGCGGTCCTTGGTGAGCCGATCGTGGAACGTGAGCGCGTCGCTGGGGATGGCGGGCGATGGGGGCGGCTGATCGAGCGCCGCCAGCGCGTCGCCCCGCGAGACCTCCAGCTGCTTCATGGCCAGCTGCCGGCCCACGTTGAGGCCGATCACGAAGACCACGCCGACCAGCACCAGCGCCCCCACCACGATGGAGGCGATCTGCCGCCCATCCAGCGAGAGCTCCACCTTGTCCCGCTGCTTGACGTCTTCCATGCCGTCCATGGCTCACCCGACCTGGCGCCGGACCGCGGCCCCTCGACCGGGGTCGGCGCCCATGGCAGGGGAGTCTAGGCCTCGGCGCCGATATCGCCAGTTTCCGGACTCTCCATCCGCTCCGGGGCCGAGACCCCCAGCACCGCCAGGCCGTTGGCGAGCACCTGCACCAGGGCCCGGCACAGGAAGAGCCGGGCGCGGGTGCGGGCCGGGTCGGAGCCGAGCACCCGCTCGCCGGTCCGCTTCCCCTGCGTGTACCAGGAGTGGAAGGCGCCGATGGTCTCCTGCAGGTAGAAGGCGACGCGGTGCGGCTCGAAGGCCAGGGCCGCGCCGGCCAGCACGTCCGGGAAGGCGGCGATGCGCCGGATCAGGTCCAGCTCCTCCGGCGTGGTCAGCGTGCGGGCGTCGGCCAGGGAGAAGGCCGGCAGCGGGACCGAGCCCTCGGCCGCCTTGCGGAAGATGGCGTGGAGCCGGGCGTGGCCGTACTGCACGTAGAAGACCGGGTTGTCGAGCGTCTGCCGCTTGAGCAGCTCCACGTCGAAGTCGAGCGGCGCGTCGGAGCGGCGCGTGAAGAAGATGAAGCGGGTGGCGTCGCGCCCCACCTCGTCGACCACCTCGCGCAGCCAGACCACGTTCCCGGCCCGCTTGCCCATCTTCACGGCCTCGCCGCCGCGAGTCAGGTTGACCATCTGGATGAGCACCACGTGCAGGTCGGTGCGCGCGTAGCCGAGGGCCTGCAGGGCGGCCTCGAGCCGCGGCACGTAGCCGCCGTGGTCGGCGCCCAGCACGTCGATGAGCAGCTCGGCGCGCTGGCGCTTCTCCCAGTGGTAGGCGATGTCGGCGCAGAAGTAGGTGGGCGTGCCGTCGGACTTCTTGACCGGCCGGTCCACCTCGTCGCCGAACGCGGAGGAGCGGAACAGGGTCAGGTCGTCGTCGACCGTGACGCCCTCCTCCTCCGGCTGCGGCGGGGGTGCCGGCGCGCCCTTCTTCGACTTGGGCGGGGGCAGCTTGCCCACGTAGACGAGGTCCTTCCGCTCCAGGTCCGCCATGAAGCGCTCCACCGTCCCCGACTCGTAGAGCGCCTTCTCGGAGGACCAGCGGTCGAACTGGATGTCGATGGCCGCCAGGTCGCCCCGGATCAGCCCCAGGACGTGCTGCACGGCCCGGTCGCGGAAGAGCGCGAGCCACTCCCCCTCCGGCGCGTCCAGCCAGCGGGCGCCGAACTCGGCCTTGAGCCCGTCGGCGATCTCGCGCACGTACTCGCCCGGGTAGGCCTTGGGCGGGAAGGCCACGGTGCGCCCGTGGGCCTCCTGATAGCGGAGGTGGACCGAGCGGGCCAGCGTCTGCACCTGGGCGCCGTAGTCGTTGACGTAGTACTCGCGCGTCACGTCGAAGCCGGCCCAGCGCAGCAGGCGCTGCACGCCGTCGCCGGTCACGGCGTTGCGGCCGTGGCCGACATGCATCGGCCCGGTCGGGTTGGCCGAGACGTACTCGACGATGACCTTCTTGCCGTGGCCCGTGTCGGTGCGGCCGTAGGCCTCCCCCTGCGCCACGGCGCGCTCCAGGGAGCGGTACCAGAGGTCCGGAGCGAGCCGGAGGTTGATGAAGCCGGGGCCGGCGATCTCGAGGGAGGTGACCTCGCCGGCCGCGTCGACGGCCCGGATGGCCTCGACGATGGCGGCCGCCACCTGACGGGGCGGCTGGCCCGCCGGCTTGGCCAGCACCATGGCGGCGTTCAGGGCGAAGTCGCCGTGCTTGGGGTCGCGCGGCGCCTCGACGCTGAAGGCGACCTCGGCGGTGGGCCAGCGCCCCTGGGCGGCCCCGAGCGCCAGCGCGGCGCGGACGAGCTCGATGACGCGATCACGGACCATAGGGCGCGCGTCATACCGGGAGCGGCGCGGCCTCGCAAGGGGCGGGGCGGTGCGAAAACTGGACGGCACGCCGCTCGCCGCTAGCATCCCGGGCCGATGGCGCCCCGCCGGACCCTCCTGGTCGTCGCCGCGCTCGCCGCTGGCTGCGCGACCGGGAAGCCGCGGATCGCCGCCCCCCTGACCCCGCCCGCCCGGGAGAGCCGGGCCGGCACCCGAGACCCGGGTGCCGGCCCGGTGTCTGCACCCCCACCCGCCGCGCCGCACCGCCTCGCGCCGCCGCGCGCCACCTCGATCCACCTCGCCGTCGAGGCGGCCCGCGGCCTGGTGGGGCATCGCGAGATCGTGGTGGACGGCGTGCGCTACGGCGACGGCTGCTCCGCCCTGGTGCGGGCCGCCTTCGAGGAGGCCGGCCATCCCCTGCCCGCCGCGGTCAGCGACGTCGCCTCGCTGCTCCGCCTGGCACGGCGCGAGGGCTCGGTCCGCAAGGGCCGGCCGGCGGCGGGCGATCTGATCTTCCTCTCGGACCGGCCGGGCGGCCAGCCAGAGCACGTCGGGATGGTGGAGCGGGTCGGCCAGGGCGGCACCGTCACGGTGCTCCACCGGACCGGCCGCGGCGTGGTTCGGCTGCACGTCAACGCGACCCAGCCCTGGCGGGCGCGCGGCGACGACGGCCGGATCCTGAACGACGTGCTGGTGGTGGGCGGCGGCCGGATCCCGGCGGGTCGCCTGCTCGTGGCCTACGCCACCCTGCTCTAGACGCCTGGACGGTCCCTAGCCGCCGCTCGGCGACTCCAGCTCGACGGGCTCGCGCGCTGGTGGCGGCGGCGGGGCCGGACTCGCCGGAGGGGGCGCGCCCAGGGGCTGGACCAGGGCCGGGGGCGGCTGGTCCGCTGGCGCCTCCGCCGGCTTACCGGCCGCAGGGGCCTCGGAGGTGGAGGTGGCGGCGGGCGCGGTGGGAGTGGCGGCGGGCGCGGTGGGGGTGGCGGCGGGAGGCGGC
>JAJYAW010000223.1 GCA_021779335.1 Myxococcales bacterium
CGGCGGGCGCACTCGCCCAGCCCGCGGGCCACCCCGGCCAGTCGCGCCGGCGGCGTGCCGCGCGGCACCCCCAGCGCCACCAGCGCCCAGAGCGGGCGGGCGCCCATGGCGGCCAGGTCGGAGAGGTTGACCGCCAGCGCCTTCCAGCCGATCTCGGCGGGCGTGAAGCGGCGGTCGAAGTGGACCCCCTCCTCCACGGCGTCCACCGTGGCCACCAGCTGCTCGCCGCGCGGCGGGGCCAGCAGCGCCGCGTCGTCGCCCGGGCCGAGCACCACCCCCTCGCCCGCCAGCGGCAGGGCGCGGGTGAAGGCGCGGATGAGGTCGAACTCCCCCTGTGGCGCGGCGGTCATCCGGCTCGGTCCCCTCTCCGCGGGGGCGGCGCTAGCCGACCGGCGAGGACGGCATCACCGGCGTCACCGCCGGCTCGGTGCGCGGCCTGGAGGGGAGCACGAGCGAGAAGGTGGAGCCGACGCCCGGCCTGGAGACCACCGTCACCTCGCCGCCGTGGGCGTCGGCGAAGCTCTTGACGATGGCCAGCCCCAGGCCGGCGCCGCCGTACTCGCGGGTGGTGGAGCCGTCCACCTGGTAGAAGACGTCGAAGAGGCGCGGCAGGTGCTCCTCGGCGATGCCGATGCCGGTGTCGGTGACCTTGAGCGCCACCCGCTCGCCCGGCAGGGCCTCCGCCGAGACGGTGAGGGTGCCGCCGGCCGGCGTGAACTTGACGGCGTTGGAGGCCAGGTTCACCAGGCACTGGCGCAGCTTCTCGCGGTCGCCCTGCAGCCTGGGCGCGGCGCCGGGCTCGCAGGCCACCTTGAGCCCCTTCTTGCGCGCGATGGGCAGCACGGTGGCCACCGCGTCCTTGAGGAGTTGCGCCACGTCGACGTCGGAGAGCACCAGCCGCACCCGCCCCGCCTCGATCTTGGAGATGTCGAGGATGGAGGTGATGAGCTGCAGCAGGTTCTCCCCCTTCTCCATGATGATGCCGAGGTACTCGCGCTGCTCGGCGGTGAGCGGCCCGCCCAGCCCCTCCAGCATCATCTCGGAGTAGCCGATGACGCTGGTGAGCGGCGTGCGCAGCTCGTGGCTCATGGTGGCCAGGAAGTTGGACTTGAGCCGGTCCAGCTCCTTGAGCTTGGCGTAGCTCTCCTCCAGCTGGCGGTTCTTGTCCTGCAGCTCGCGGTAGCTCTCCTGCACGGCCTCGATGTGCAGCCGGGCGGAGATGAGGTTCTTGTGGCCCGTGAAGACCATCACGTCCACCAGATCCATGAAGTGCTTCAGGATCTTCTCGGCGGTCCCCTGCGGCACCCGCCGGATCTTCTGCATGTAGCCGGAGGCCTGGGCCACGTCGAAGTCGGGGGCGATGGAGGTGAGCGTGTCGGGCAGCGCGGCGAGCTCCTCCGGCACGAAGGGGCCGAAGACCACCCGCCCGAGCGCGTCGCCCTCGTAGAGCACCGGCTGGACCACGTAGCGGCACCCCGAGAAGCAGCGCACCGTGGTGGGCGCCGCCGCCTCGCCCACGTCGTCGGACTTGACGCGGCCGACGGTGGCGACGCACTGCTCGCGCCCGCTGGCCTTGGTCCAGATGTAGCCGCAGAAGTCGGCGTTGCCGACCTTCACGTCGACCAGCTTGTTGCCCGCCTCGTCGAAGACCTTCAGGCCCACCCGGTAGAGCTCGGCGAAGGACTGGCAGACGTCGGAGAAGGCGCGCAGGTCGAGCAGGTCGCCGAGCGGCAGCCGCTGCTGGAGGAAGGAGGGCGCCAGGGTCATCGCGGCGCGGCCTCCTGGGCGAGGGAGGTGCCGCGCTTGTCGACGTGGTCGAAGATGCGCGAGAGGAACTCCTGCTCCGAGATCCTCCAGCGGGTCTCCAGCCCCAGGTTCCGGTCCAGGGAGCGGTAGCAGACGGTGAGCAGCGCCCAGAGCGTCTCCACCACCCCCTCGCCGCGGATGGCCACCGCCGGCACCATGGGCGGCTGGACGACGCGGCGCAGGTCCTCGAACTCGCCCTCCCGGCGGGTCTCCGGCAGGTCCATCTTGTTGAGCTGGATGACGATGGGCAGGGTCCTGTAGTCGAGCCCGTTCGCCTCCAGGTTCTTCAGCATGTTGTTCCAGTAGGCCAGCGTGCTGGCCGCCTCGGAGCGGCGGCTGTCGGCCACGAAGGCGATGGCGTCGGTGCCCTGCAGCACGATGCGCCGGGTGGACTCGTGGATCACCTGGCCGGGCACCGTGTAGAGCTTGAGCTTCACCTTCAGGCCGCTGGCGGTCCTGAAGAAGACCGGCAGCATGTCGAAGAAGAGGGTCCGGTCGTCCTTGGTGTCGAGCGTCATGAGCCGGCCGCGCACGGCCGGATCGATCTTCTGGTAGAGCGCCTGCAGGTTGGTCGTCTTCCCGGACAGCGCCGGGCCGTAGTAGACGACCTTGACCGCGATCTCGCGCGCCTCGTTGTTGAGCTGGACCATGGGGACCGTTCTGCGCGGCAGCATAGCCGCGGGTCGCCCGCGCGATCCAGCGCGCAGCGCGGACGGCCCCACCGGACGCCCCGGCGCGCCTCCTCCTTGGAGCGCCGGGGCCGATGGACTAGGATCCACGGTGGCCGGGGGGCTGTCGCCGGTGTTGGCGACACATCGACGAGTGACACGCGAGGAACCTGGATGGACCGGCCGGTCCTGTCTCGACCCGACGACGTACCCCCCGCGGAGGTCGCCGAGCGGCTGCACTGGCTGCTCCGGCTGCGCTGGCTCATCGTCCCGGTCTTCGTCGCGGTCGACCTCGCCAACGATCTCCTGACCCACCGGCGCGCCCCCTGGACCTCGCTCGTCATCGGCGCGCTGCTGCTCCTCGCCAACGGCGTCTACGCCTGGCTGCTCTCCCGCAGGGTCTCGCCCGCCGCGCTGCTGCGCTGGACCCGCTTCGAGTCGGCCCTGGTGGTGACGGTGCCGGTGGTCGTCATGGTGCTGCACGGCGACACGGGCAGCCCGGTGCGCTACGGCGTGCTGGTGGGCGTGGTGGGCGCCGCCGTGGTGCTGCCGCGCACCGGCGAGGTGGCGGTGGTCGGCATGTGGGCGGTGGCCGCCCTCGTCCTGGGCGACGCCGTCGGCATGGGGTTCGACCCGGCCCGCATCGACCAGCTCATGGTGGCCCGCTGGGCCTGGGACACCGGCATCATCGTCACCGTCTCCATCATCGCCGGCTACCTGCACTCCGCCCGCGAGTGGGCCTCGCAGCGGCTGCACGCCTCCACCGAGGCGCTGGAGCGCGGGCGCGCGGAGTGGGAGGCCACCTTCGACTCGCTCTCCGAGATGGTCTTCGTGGCCGACCGCGAGGGGCGGCTGCTGCGGGTCAACCGCGCCTTCGCCAAGCTCCTGGGCGCCCGGCCCCACGAGCTGGCCGGGCGCCGCGTGGCGGATGTCCTGGCCGGCCACCCGGATCGCTGGTGGTCGCTGCCGGGCGACGGCATCGTGGAGATCGAGGACCCGGTCTTCGACACGCTCTTCGAGGTGACCTCCACCAGGCTGGACGACCGGGTGGTGCGGGTGGCGCGCGACGTGGGCGAGCAGCGCCGCCTCTACGCCCGCCTCGTGCAGGCGGACAAGCTGGCCGCGGTGGGCGTGCTGGCCTCCGGCGTGGCCCACGAGATCAACAACCCGACCGCCTTCGTCAGCTCCAACCTGACCGAGCTGCGCCGCTACGTGGCCAGCTACGAGGCGGCCCTGGGCGAACTGGGCGAGGTGGCCGCGAAGGGCGGCCAGGCGGCGCGGGCCCAGGCCGTCCTGGGGCGGGCCGACGTGGCCTTCACCCGGCGCCAGGCGGCGGCCGCCATCGGCGAGAGCCTGCAGGGGATGGAGCGCATCCGGCAGATCGTCGGCAACCTGCGCTCGCTGGCCCGCCGCGACCAGGCCGGCGAGCCGGCCGCGCCGGTGGAGCTCGGCGAGATCATCCAGGCGGTGGTCCGCACCGCCGCCTCGGACCTCCGGAGCGCTTCGGCGCGCGTCGACCTGCAGGGGCCGGTCTGGGTGACCGGCCACCGCGGCGAGCTCGTCGACGTGATCCTCAACGTGGTGGTGAACGCCGTGCAGGCGCGCCAGGAGGGGCGGCCCAACCGCATCTCCATCGAGCTGCTGCGCGACGGCCCGCACGGCGTGGTGCGCGTCTCCGACACCGGCAAGGGGATCTCGGCCGCCCACATGAAGCGGATCTTCGAGCCCTTCTTCACCACCAAGGCGCCCGGCGAGGGGACCGGCCTGGGGCTCAACCTGGCTCGCAAGATCGTGCTCGCCCACGGCGGCGCCATCGACGTCTCCTCCGAAGCCGGCGTCGGCTCCACCTTCACGGTGAGGCTGCCCGCCGTGGAGGGCGAGCTGCGCGCCCGGCTCGAGGCGCCGCCGCACGACCGCGCCGACGGGCACCTGCTGGACGCCTGACGGCTAGCGGGTCGACCCCTCGTCCCACCACGCCTGCGCCGCCTCGATGGTCCGGAGCAGCGGGCAGCTCGGCAGCGAGCCGAGGAAGACCCGCCCGTACCCCTTGGTGAGGATGCGCCGGTCCAGCACCGCCACCAGGCCGCGGTCGGTGGCCGTGCGGATGAGCCGCCCGAAGCCCTGCCGGAGCGCCAGCGCGGCGGCCGGCACCTGCAGCTCGCCGAAGCCTTGCCGCCCCTCCGCCTCCAGCGCGGCCAGGCGCGCCGCCATGACCGGGTCGCCCGGCGGCGCGAAGGGGAGCCGGTCGATGACGACCAGCGAGAGGGCGTCGCCCGGCACGTCCACGCCCTCCCAGAAGCTGGCGGTGGCGAAGAGCACCGACGGCTCGGCGCGGAAGAGCTCCAGCAGCCGCTGCTTGGGCCGCTCCCCCTGCAGCAGCCGCTGCCAGGGCAGGTGGGCCGAGGCCGCGTGGAGCGCGATCATGTTCCGGTTGGAGGTGCAGAGCACGAAGGCCCGCCCGCCGGTCACCTGGGTGAGCGCCTCCACCGCCGCGGCCGCCGCCGCCACGAACCCCGGATCGGCCGGCTCGGGCAGCCCGTCCGGCACCACCAGGGCGGCCTGGCGCCGGTAGTCGAAGGGGCCGGGGAAGACCGCCTCCTCCACCTCGTGCTCCTCGTCGAGCCCGACCTGGCGCCGGAAGAAGCCGAAGGAGCCCTGCGCGCACAGCGTGGCGCTGGTGAAGACGGCGGTGTCGGTGCGCGAGTAGAGGCGGGCCTTCAGCTCCTCCGCCACGTCGATGGGGGCGGCCCGCAGGAACACGCCGCGCCCGCGCGCCTCCCCGAAGTAGACGCGGGAGGGCTCCTTGAGCGCCGTGACCGCCTGCAGCTCCACCCGCAGCTCGGCGGCGCGCCGGGCGATCTGGGCCAGCGGCGACGCGTCGGCGTCGGCCAGCGCGTCGCGCAGCACCTCCAGCGCCGCGTCGAGCCGGGCGCGGTCCACCTGCAGCGGCGCCAGCAGTTCCTCGGTGAGCGGCGCGCGGACCGCCTCCTCCTCGCCGCCGCGCCGG
>JAJYAW010000224.1 GCA_021779335.1 Myxococcales bacterium
GGCCAGGTCGTCGAGGTGCCGAGCCCGCTCGGCCGCGGCCAGGGCCGGCAGGAGCTGCGGCCTGACCTGGAGCCCCCCGCGCTCGACGAGATCGGTGCCGGTGACGAGGCCGAGGAGCCGGCCGCCGTCCACCACCGGGAGGGCGCGATGGGACCGCCCCGCCAGCAGCTCCACGACCTGGCGGACCGGGGTGTCGGGCCGCACCGTGACGACGTCGCGGCTCATCACGTCCGCGGCGGTCACGGCCGCGGCCAGCGCCCGCACCGGGTGCGGCTCGGAGAGGAGGATCTCGGTGTCGTCGCCGGTCATGAACCCGTGCCGGATCAGGGCCTTCACCCCGGGCAAGAGCCGCTCGACGCGGTCCGCCTGGTCGATCCACTCGACCACCAGGGGGAGCCTGGCGCCGGCGTCGACGAGGTGGCCGAGGTGGAGCTCGCCGGTGGCCCCGAACCCCTCGATGCCGCGGAAGACGGTGACGCCCTGGGCCCCTTCCTTCCGGAGGAACTGCAGCACGGCGAGGTGGGCCGGGACCAGGCCGGCGCGGTCGCCCTCGTCGAGGTAGATCCGGATCCGCCTGGCGCGTGCGGAGGTCTCCATGGGCGACTCCTGGCCGCCGGCGCACGACCCGAGGGCCGGGCGGCGCCAGCGCGCTCATCATAGGTCAGCCCTGGGCTCGGCGCGGTCCGGGCCCCTCCCGGGAGGATGACCCCGGGTGTTCTCGTTGAGGCCGGCCCCGAGCCGGGCTACAGTGAAGAGGACAGACGGCGGTGGAGTCCGCCAGAACCGCCGCACGCGGTGCGGCCAATGACTCCTGCAGGCGGCGCGCGGCGCCCGGCAGGAGCTCCCATCGGAGCCCTCCCGGCGCCACAAGGAGGACTCCGTGGGTAGGTTCGTGCTCGTGTGCATCGGCGGCGCGCTGGGCTCCGGCGCCCGCTACCTGGTCGCCACCTGGGCCGCGAGCGCCCTGCCGCTCGGCTATCCGCTCGGGACGACCATCGTCAACGTGGCCGGCTCCTGGTTCCTGGGGGCGGTGATGGACCTGTCCTTGCGGTTCGACGTCATCGGCCCCGATCTCCGCATCTTCCTGGCCACCGGCGTGGCCGGCGGCTTCACCACCTACTCCACCTTCAACTGGGAGACCCTCCGGCTGGTGCAGGACCGCTCGTACGGGCTGGCCGCCACCTACGTCCTGGGGACGCTGGTCGCCTGCGGCGCGGCCGGCCTCCTCGGCGTGGCCACCTCCCGGCTGCTGGTCGCGGCCATGGCGGGGCTGTTCGCGAGGGGCTGAGCGGCCGGCACCCCACGGGAGGCTGCGCGGCGCGCCGGCGGCGGCTAGAGGTCCGGGCAGGACCCCGACCGGAGCCACCCCGTGAAGCTCGCCCACCTCTCCCTCGTCTCCCTGCTGGTCCTGGCCCCGGCCGTCGCCGCGGCGCGCGGCCCCTCGACCCCCGCCGAGCGGCGCCGGGCCGTCGAGCTGACGCGCCTGCTGGAGCGGGACCCGCTGGCCGCGGGCTCGGAGGCGGCGCGGGCCTGGCTCCTGGACTGGATCAAGGCGATCCCGGACATCGAGGTGCAGAGCTGCCCGGGCCCGCTCGACGCGCTCCAGGAGGACGAGGACGGCACCAGGTACGGGCCCCAGCTCTACAGCCAGTCGGTCTTCGGGATGGCGGCCTACCTGGCGGAGCGCCCGGGCCGGAAGGCCGGCTGGGTGGCGGTGCAGACGGCCGGGATCGAGAGCGTGCTGCGGGCCTACCGCGCCGTGCTCGCCGCCGAGCCCGGCGCGCGCTGGCCCGAGCTGGACCGGCTGGTCGTGGCCGGCCGGCAGGGGACGCTGGCCCGCCTGGTCGAGCAGACGATGCGCGGCTGCGGGGACGAGGCGGGGCGCGTCCCCGCGGGCACCATCTAGCCCCCGGGACGCCGGGCCGGCCCGCTCTTCAGCGGAACGCCGGGAGGCCGGTGACGGCCTCGCCGACGATGAGCACGTGCATGTCGTGCGTCCCCTCGTAGGTGTAGACCGACTCGAGGTTGGCCAGGTGGCGCATGATGGGGTAGTCGCCCATGATGCCGTTGGCCCCGAGGATGGTGCGGGCCCTGCTCGCGATCTCCCGCGCGGCGTTGACGTTGTTGAGCTTGGCCATCGAGACCTGGGCCGGCGTGGCCTGGTGCTGCTCCTTGAGCCGCCCGAGCTGCAGCGCCAGGAGCTGCCCCTTGGTGAGCTCGGTGACCATCCAGGCCAGCTTCTCCTGCTGGAGCTGGAAGCCGGCGATGGGGCGGTCGAACTGGACGCGCTGCAGCGCGTAGTCGAGGGCGCACCGGTAGCAGGCGTCGGCGGCGCCGAGCACGCCCCAGGCGATGCCGTAGCGGGCCTGGCTGAGGCAGGCGAGGGGCCCCTTCAGCCCCCGCACCCCCGGCAGCAGGCTGGCGGCCTCGTCCACCAGCACGTCCTCCAGCACGAGCTCGGAGGTCACCGAGGCGCGCAGCGACCACTTGCCCTTCAGCTCGGGCGCCGAGAAGCCGGGCGTCCCCTTCTCCACCAGGAAGCCGCGGACGCCCTCCTCGGTCTGGGCCCAGACCACCGCCACGTCGGCCAGCGAGCCGTTGGTGATCCACATCTTGGTGCCGTTGAGCCGCCACCGGCCGCCCGGCTCGCGCACGGCGCGGGTCTTCATGCCGGCGGGGTTGGAGCCGAAGTCGGGCTCGGTGAGGCCGAAGCAGCCGATGGCCTCGCCCCGCGCCAGCCGCGGCAGCCAGCGCTCCCGCTGCGCCTCGCTGCCGTACTCGTGGATGGGGTACATGACGAGCGAGCCCTGCACCGAGGCGAAGCTGCGGACGCCCGAGTCGCCGCGCTCCAGCTCGTACATGAGCAGCCCGTAGGCGGTGGCCGAGAGGCCGGCGCCGCCGAAGCGGGCGGGGAGGGTGGGGCCGAGGAAGCCCTGCTCGCCCATGCGGGCCACCAGCGCCCGCGGGAAGGTGGCCGCCTGGGCGTGCGCCTCGATGATGGGCAGCACCTCGGCGTCGACGAAGCGCCGCGCCTGCGCCCGCACCAGCCGCTCCTCCTCGGTGAGGAGCGCCTGGAAGCCCATGTAGTCGGTCAGCTCGGTGGACGACGCCATCGCGTGGATCTCCTCATTCGTGGAGCAGCGCGGACCGGACGCCGTCCGCCAGGTTCTTGAGGCGCGGGCCGATCTCCCGCTCCAGCTTCTGCCGCCCCAGCTGGAAGGCCGCCCCGCTGGCGCTGAAGACCAGCGGCTCGGGCTCGCCGGGCAGCACGAGCGGCACGGCCACGGCGTGGACCTCCGGACGCCAGTCGCCCAGCGAGAAGCACAGGCCGTGGGCGCGGTGGTCGCGCAGCGCCTGGTCGATGCCCCGCCGCACCGCCGGCCAGCCGGCCCCCGCCTCGCGCCGGAGCTCCTCGACGAGCGCGCGCCGCTCCGGCGGGGCCAGGCCGCACAGGTGGGCGCGCCCCATCGACGTGACCGCCAGCGGGATGCGCGAGCCGGCCTCGAGCTGCACCGCGTAGGTGGAGGCGCTGCGGTAGGTGTCGAGGTAGACCATGCCGAGCCGGTCGCGCAGCCCCAGGTTCACCGAGACGCCGGCGTGCTCCGCCAGCGCCTGCATGAGCGGGCGCGCCACCCGCCGCACGTCGAGCTGCCCCAGCAGCGCGTAGCCGAGCGAGAGCACGGCGGTGCCCAGGGCGTACTGCTCCTGGCTGCGGGAGTGGCGCAGGTAGCCGAGGCGGGTCAGGGTGTGGGCCAGGCGCGACACGGTGGGCCGGGGCAGGCCGCAGCGGCGCGCCAGCTCCCGGTTGCCCAGCCAGCGGTCGCCCGGGCCGAAGCAGCGCAGCAGCGCGAGGCCGCGCGCCAGCGCGGTCACGAACTGGCGATCCTCCGGCGGGGCGGCCCGCGGCGCGGCGCCGCCCCGGGGGGCGGGGACCCTGGGCATGGCGCGACCCTCGCAGACGCGCGTTTCGCTGTCAACGCACCATCGCTATGATGGTGAAATGACATTTCGCGATGCGGAACATGCCGCGCCGCCCCCGCCGGCCCGGGGCGGCGCGCTCGGCCACCTGCGCGTGCTCGACCTCTCCCGCGTCCTGGCCGGCCCTTGGGCCGGTCAGGTGCTGGCCGACCTCGGCGCCGACGTCGTCAAGGTGGAGCGGCCCGGCGTCGGCGACGACACCCGCGCCTGGGGGCCGCCCTGGCTGCGCGACGCGGCCGGCGAGGAGACCGGCGAGTCGGCCTACTTCCTCTCCGCCAACCGCGGCAAGCGCTCGGTGACCGTCGACCTCTCGCGCCCCGACGGGCAGGCGCTGGTGCGGCGCCTGGCGGCGCGGGCCGACGTGCTGCTGGAGAACTACCGGGTGGGCGCGCTGGAGCGCCACGGCCTCGGCTACGCCGCCCTGGCGGCCGCGAACCCGCGGCTCGTCTACTGCTCCATCAGCGGCTTCGGCCAGACCGGGCCCTACCGCCACCGGGCCGGCTACGACCTGCTGCTGCAGGGCATGGGCGGGCTCATGAGCGTCACCGGGGCGCCCGACGGCGCGCCCGGCGGCGGGCCCATGAAGGTGGGGGTGGCCCTCACCGACGTCCTCACCGGCCTGTACGCCACCACCGCCGTGCTGGCCGCGCTGGCCCACCGCGAGCGGAGCGGCCGGGGCCAGCACGTCGATCTCTCCCTCCTCGACGTGCAGGTGGCCACGCTCGCCAACCAGGCCCAGGCGTACCTGACCACCGGCCGGCCGCCCGGCCGGCTCGGCAACGCCCACCCGAGCATCGTGCCCTACCAGGCCTTCGCCAGCGCCGACGGCCACCTGGTGCTGGCGGTGGGCAACGACGGCCAGTTCGCCCGGCTCTGCCAGGTGGCGGGGCGGCCGGCGCTGACGCTCGACCCGCGCTTCGCCACCAACGCCAAGCGGGTCGAGCACCGGGCGGCGCTGCTGGCCCACCTGGAGCCCCTGCTGGCGTCGCGCCCCTCGGCGGCCTGGCTCGAGGCGCTGGAGGCGGCGGGCGTCCCGTGCGGCCCCATCAACGACCTCGAGGCGGTGTTCGACGATCCGCAGGTGCGCCACCGCGGCCTGCGGCTCACGGTGGACCACCCGGTGGCCGGGCGCGCCGATCTGGTGGCCTCGCCCATCCGGCTCTCCGCCACCCCGGTCCAGCCGCCCACGGCGCCGCCGACGCTGGGCCAGCACACCCGGGAGGTGCTGGCCGAGGTCGGCGTCGGCGACGAGGAGGTGGAGGCGCTGCGGGCGGCCGGCGTCATCTGACCAGGCCGCCCCCCGCCCAGGGCGCGGTCGGGCCGCGGGACGTGCAGGTGTATGCGCCCGAGACGGCGTGGCTGACCCATGCCTACGGGCAGAGCGCCTTCGCCAGTCACATGCCCGGAATGGGCGCGAACCCGCCCTTCGGCGCGACGGTGTTCTTCCACATCCCGGCGAGCTATCAG
>JAJYAW010000225.1 GCA_021779335.1 Myxococcales bacterium
CACGGCCAGCGCGGCCGGGCTCACCGGCGCCACCAGCGCCGCCTTCTCCGTGGCGCCCGGGCCGCCGGCCGCGCTGGCCGTGGTGAGCCAGCCGGCCGCGGGCCGCACCACCGTCACCCTCGCCCCGGCGCTCCAGGTGAGCGCGAAGGACGCGGCCGGCAACGCCGTCGAGGACGGCGCCGTCCAGATCACCGTGTCGCTCGCCCCGGGCTCGGCGGGCGGGGTGCTGACCGGCACCGCCACGGCGGCGACGGTGGGCGGCCTGGCCAGCTTCCCGGACCTCGCGGTGGCGGGCGCCGGCGTCCACGCGCTCCAGGCCGCGGTGGCGGGCGGGCCCTCCGTGACCACCGGCACCTTCGAGCTCACCGACGCCTGGGTCGCCCTGGGACCCGACGGCGGCCTGGTGGCCGTGGCCGCCGACCCCGGGAGCCCGCTCCGGGCCCTGGCCGGACGGGAGGTCAGCGCCGGGCTCTGGCGCACCGAGGACGCCGGCCTGAGCTGGGCGCCGGTGGCGGCGCTGCGCGGCCGGACGCTCACCCCGGTCTTCCTGCAGGCCGGCGTCGCCTGGGCCTACGGCGACTCGCTGTGGCGCTCGGGCGACGGCGGCCTCAGCTGGGTGGAGTCTCCCGGCATGGCCCTCTCGCAGTACGGGTACGTCGCCGGGGTCGCCCGGGACGCGGTGACCGGGGTCACCTACGTCGCCATCAGCGACATGGAGAGCCGGCTCCTCGCCACCTCGGACGACGGCGCCACCTTCGCGCCAGTCGCCCCGGCGCTGCCCGCCGGTGCGTCGCTCCTCGAGGCGGCGACCGGCCCCGGCGGCCTGTACGTGCTCACGAGCCAGGGGTTCCAGGCCCTGGCGCGCGGCGCCCTGGCCTGGTCGGCGCCCGTGTCGGTCGACACCAACCCGTACGCCCTGGTGGCCCACCCCAGCGACCCCCACGTCCTGTTCGCCGCCGGGCTCTTCGGCCTCCACCGGACCACCGACGGCGGCGCCACCTGGGAGGTGGTCGTGCCGAGCGCCTGCCGGGACGTCTGGATCGATCCGGCGCAGGACACCGCCGTCGTGGCCGTCCGCTTCGCCGGGGGCCTGCTGGTCTCCGGCGACGGCGGCGCCACCTTCCCCACCAGCGTGGACCTGCCCATCAGCGAGGGCCTCTCGATCTCCGGCACCGCGTCGAGCCTCTTCCTCGGCGCGGATGACGGCCCGTACCGGAGCACCGACGGCGGCGCCACCTGGGCCGGCGCCCGGGGCGGCCTGCGCGCCCGCCGCATCGGCGCCGTGGCGGCCTCGGCCGGGACGCCGTCGGTCCTCCTCGCCGGCGCGGACCACGGCGCGCTCTTCCGCTCGCTCGACGGCGGGGCCACCTGGGCCCCGGTGCCCTCGGGCCGCGGCGTCGAGGCGCGGCAGCTCCTCTTCGATCCCGTCCAGCCGCGGCGCGCCTACTTCGTGAACGGCGCCCTGCTGGCGTCGGACGACGCCGGCGCCACCTGGAGCCTGCTCGGCGCCGCGCCCCCGGGCATCGTGCACGTGAGCCCCTGCCGGCAGGTGCCCGCCACGCTCTGGGCCTCCGACCAGAACGGCAGCGGCGTCTGGCGCTCCACCGACGCCGGCGCGACGTGGGCGCGGGTCTACACGCGGCCGGATGGCAACTTCTCGGTCGGCGAGGTGGCCGCCGACGCCGCGGACCCGGGCGTCGCCACCTTCCCGGTCATCGACTTCGCCCCCGGCGGCACCAGGGGCGGCCTGTGGCAGACGCGCGACGCCGGCGCCACCTGGGCCAAGCTCGCCGAGCCGTTCTACGGCTACCGCCTCGTCGAGGGCCTGGAGCCCGGGTCGCTCTGGGCCCTCAGCGCCTACGCCCTGAAGTGGACCGCCGACCTCGGGGCGACCTTCACCACGGTGACCCCGCCCTGGGGCGGCGCGGGCCTGGCGCTGGCCCTCGACGTCGGGGACGGCGCGCACCTGGCGGCCGGCACCACGAGGTCCTACGCCTTCATGCCGGGCGACGGGGTCTGGCTCACCGCCGACCGCGGGGCCACCTGGTTCCAGTCGCGGAGCGGGCACGACCTCTTCAGCACCTCCGCGCTGGCCTTCGACCCCGGCGACGGCGCCACCCTCTACGCCGCCACCCTGGGCGGCGGCGTCCTCAAGACGACCACCGGCGGGCGGTAGGTCGGCGCCCGCTCCGGGGCCTCCGCCCCGTGAGCGCCCGGGCGGGCGTCAGGTCGCCGGCTCGGGATCGAGCGGGTCCTCCTCGAGGAGCACCACCGGCAGGGCGGCGTCCCGCCCCGGGCTGTACCGCAGCAGCTCGCCGTCGGGCCCGCGCACCCGCAGGAAGGTGAGCTGCACCCGCTCGCGCGGCACCAGCACGTCGTGGGTGAAGACGGCGATCCAGGTCCCGGTGTTGAAGTACCAGCCCCGGCCCTCCCCGCGCGGCAGCGGCTCCACCACCTCCTCGTGGGTGTGCCCGAAGGCCACCAGCGGCACGTCCACCAGCGCCGCGACGCGCGCCGCGGCGTCGCGCAGGTGGCGGGGCGGCTCGTCGCGCGGCATGCGCAGGGCGGCGGCCACCAGCCCCACCGCGGCCGTGACGGCGAAGAGCAGGTAGAGGAGCAGCGAGAGGAGCGCCTTCCACCCCACGCCGTCCACCAGCGCGCCGATGGCGGCCGAGGAGGCGGTGAAGATCGCCAGCGCCGCCAGCGCGGTGCCGGCCACGCCCGCCCCCACCTTGATCACCTGGCGCGCCATGCCGGAGGCGGCCTGCACCGCGTCGGCGCCGGTGGCCTTGAGCCGGTCCACCTCCTCCACCACCGCCCCCAGGCCCGAGCGCGCGCCCAGCGCCGCGAGCTCGGCCTGGTGCGCCCGGGCCACCTCCTCGCGCCAGCCGCTCTCCGGCAGGCGCCCCAGCCGCCGCAGGAGCTGCACCAGGAAGCGCGCGTGGCTGAAGGTGACGCGCAGCAGCAGGCGCGGCTCGTTGGCCAGCAGCCAGCGGAAGTAGCGGTAGTTGGCGCGGGTCGAGGGGACGATGAAGGTGATCGAGCCGAAGGCGTTGTACAGGTAGCGCTGGAAGAAGTTGCCGAGCGGCAGGTCGCCCTCCGCCGCCGCCGCGGCCGCCTCCGGGCCCAGGCCGCGGCGCAGGTGGTGGCGGAAGGCGTTCTCCGGGTCGTACTGGCAGCCGTGCTCGATCCAGATGCGCCCCTTCTCGTGGACGAACCAGCTCTCGAAGGAGAGCCGCCCGGCGGACCCGGCCGGCGCCTCCAGCGCCGCCAGCCGCGCCTCCACCGCCCGCCGCACCACGGCCCGCACCTCGTCGCTCTGGTTCTCCAGGTCGTGGTTGCCGGGCAGGATGACCACCTCGTGCCCGGCGGCCAGCACCTGGCAGAGCCCGTCCAGGAAGTGCGGGTGGCCGACCAGGATGTCCTCGGTCATGGCGGCCGCCACCGGGGGCGTGGGCGGGGGCCCGAAGCGGCGCTCGGCGCCGCGGGCCCCAGGCGCCGGCTCCGGCTCGATGCGGAGGAAGTCGAAGACGTCGCCGTTCAGGACGAGGGCCGCCCGCCCATGCGCGTCGCGGCAGAGCCAGCGGCAGAAGGCGAGGAAGTCCTCGTCGTAGAGGAAGGTCTCCAGCCTGGACCAGCGGCGCGTGTCCGGCCGCCGGCCGCGGCCCAGGTGCAGGTCCGAGACGACGTAGAGATCGCGGGGCGGGGCGGCGGGCACACCCCCGTTCTAGCAGAAGGCGCGCCGCGCTCCTCGCGCGGCGGGGCCCGCCGGCGCCTCGAATGGGACGCCCCGCCGCGGGGCGCCGGCCGTAGACTGGCCGCCGGGCCTGGGGCCCGCCCCGCCATGGCCACCGACGACCCGACCCCGAAGCTGGAAGGCCTCACCACCGCCGAGGCGCAGGCGCGCCTGGAGGCGCTCGGCCCCAACGCCGTCCCGGAGGACCGGTCCCACCCGCTCCTCGGCCTGCTCCGGCGCTTCTGGGCCCCCATCCCGTGGCTGCTGGAGGCCTCCATCGCCATCCAGCTCTTCGTCGGCGAGCGCGTCGAGGCGGCGGTCATCGGGGCGCTCCTGGTGGTCAACGCCGCGCTGAGCTCCGTCCAGGAGGGGCGCGCCCAGAAGGCGCTCGCCCTGCTCCGCCAGCAGCTGCGCGTCCAGGCGCGGGTGCGGCGCGACGGCGCCTGGACCACGCTGCCCGCCGAGGCCCTGGTCCCCGGCGACGTGGTCCACCTGCGGCAGGGCAGCATCGTGCCGGCCGACGTCTTGCTGGCCGACGGCGCGCTCCTGCTCGACCAGTCGGCCCTCACCGGCGAGTCGGCCGCGGTGTCGGTGGCGGCCGGCAAGCTCGCCTACGCCGGCGCCATGGTCCGCGGCGGCGAGGCGAGCGGCCAGGTGGCCGCCACCGGCGCCCGCACCTTCTTCGGCAAGACCGCCGAGCTCGTGCGCACCGCCGGCGCCGCCAACCGGCAGGAGCACGAGATCGTGGCGGTGGTGCGCAACCTCTTCGTGCTCAACGGCGCCACCGCGGTGGTCGTGCTGGGCTACGCCCACCTGCACGGCCTGGGGCTCGGCCACGTGCTGCCGCTGCTCCTCTCCATCCTGCTCGCCTCCATCCCGGTCGCGCTGCCGGCCACCTTCACGCTGGCGGCGGCGCTCGGCTCGGTGGACCTGTCCCGGCGCGGCGTCCTCATCACGCGGCTGGGCGCGCTCCACGACATCGCCTCGATGACCGTGCTCTGCACCGACAAGACCGGCACGCTCACGCGCAACGAGGCCACCGTGGCGGCACGCTGGGCGGCGCCCGGCGCCACCGAGGACCAGCTCCTGCGCGCCGCGGCCCTGGCCAGCGATCCGGCCGGCCAGGACCCGGTGGACGGCGCCATCGTCCAGGCGGCCGCCGCCGCCGGCTGGCGCGCCGACGGGTGGACCCGGGTCGGCTTCCTGCCGTTCGACCCGGCCACCAAGCGCGCCGAGGCGACCTGGCGCGGCGCCGACGGCGTGGAGCGCCGCTTCGTGAAGGGCGCGCCCGCCGTGGTGGCCGCGCTGGCCGGCGCCCCCGACGCGCTCTGGCAGGGGCAGGAGGAGGCCATCGCCTCGCGCGGCCAGCGGGCCCTCGGCGTGGCGGAGGGCGACGGCGCGGCGGTGCGGCTGGTGGGGCTGCTGGGGCTGGAGGACGCGGTGCGGCAGGACTCCCGGGCGGTGGTCGGCGCGCTCCACGACGCCGGCGTGCGGGTGGTCATGATCACCGGCGACAACGCGCGCACCGCCCGCAGCGTGGCCGAGCAGGTGGGCATCCCGCCGGAGGTCTGCCCGCCGGCGGCGCTGCGCGGGGATCCGGGCGCCGCCGGCGCGGGGTGCAGCGTCTTCGCCGGCGTCTTCCCGGAGGACAAGTACAAGCTGGTGCGGGTCTTCCAGCGGACGGGGGCGGTGGTGGGGATGAGCGG
>JAJYAW010000226.1 GCA_021779335.1 Myxococcales bacterium
CGGGCACCAACAACTGAGTGGTCCACCGGCCGGCCGCGCCCCTCCGCGGGCCGGCCGGGCGGCGCCCCAGCCTGCGCCCCAGCCTGCGCCCCAGCCTGCGCCCCAGCCTGCGCCCCAGCCTGCGCCGCGGGTCAGGTGGTCGCGTCGGCCGTGGCACCCGGCCGGCGCTCTGCTATCGTGCGCCCCCATGTTCCCGCCCGTCTACGTCGCCGACATCGCCGAGCACGAAGGCCAGGAGGTCACGCTCCACGGCTGGCTCCACCACCGCGCCTCCAAGGGGAAGCTCCACTTCCTCAAGCTGCGCGACGGCACCGGCGTCGTCCAGTGCGTCGTCTTCAAGGGCAACGTCACGCCGGAGGTCTTCTTCGAGGCGGATCACCTGCCCCAGGAGACCTCCATCACCGTGCGCGGCCTGGTGAAGAGGGACGAGCGCTCCCCCCTCGGCTTCGAGCTCGACGTGCGCGACCTCGCCGTGGTGGCGAGGCCGTCGCAGGAGTACCCGCTCGGTCACAAGGAGCACGGGGTCGCCTTCCTGATGGAGCAGCGCCACCTCTGGCTCCGCTCCCAGCGCCAGACGGTGGTCCTGAAGGTGCGCGCCTCGGTGATCAAGGCCATCCGCGACTTCCTCGACGGGCGCGGCTTCACGCTGGTGGACGCGCCCATCTTCACGCCGGCCGCCTGCGAGGGGACCAGCAACCTCTTCGAGGTGCCCTACTTCGACCTCGGCAAGGCCTACCTGACCCAGTCCGGCCAGCTCTACATGGAGGCGGCCGCCATGGCGCTCGGCAAGGTCTACTGCTTCGGGCCGACCTTCCGCGCCGAGAAGTCCAAGACCCGCCGCCACCTCACCGAGTTCTGGATGGTGGAGCCCGAGGTGGCCTTCATGGACCTCGCCGGCGACATGGAGCTCATGGAGCAGTTCGTCTCCTCCGTGGTCCAGACCGTGGTGGAGAAGCACCGCGCGGAGCTGGTCACCGTGCTCGAGCGGGACGTCTCCAAGCTCGAGAACGTCAAGCCGCCCTTCCCGCGCATCACCTACACCGAGGCGGTCGAGGTGCTGCGACGGGCCGGCCACCCCATGACGTGGGGCGACGACATCGGCGGCGACGAGGAGACGGTGCTGGCCAGCGCCTACGACCGGCCGGTCATGGTCCACCGCTACCCCGTCGAGATGAAGGCCTTCTACTTCAAGAGGGACCCCGCCGACGACAAGGTGGCCCTCGGCTGCGACGTGCTGGCCCCGGAGGGCTACGGCGAGATCATCGGCGGCGGGCAGCGCGAGGAGGACCTCGGCAAGCTCGAGGCGGCCATCGCCCAGCACCAGCTCCCCAAGGAGGCCTTCGAGTGGTACCTCGACCTGCGCCGCTACGGGACGGTGCCCCACGCCGGCTTCGGCATGGGCGTGGAGCGCTGCGTCGCCTGGATCTGCGGCCTGCACCACGTGCGCGAGACCATCCCGTTCGCCCGCATGATGGAGCGCATCACGCCGTAGGCGGCGCCCGGCGCGGAGGGGCGGGGGTCAGTCCAGCCGGAGCAGCGCCTTGACCGCCTCGACCACCTGGGGCGCCTGCACCGGCTTGACCAGGTAGTGGCTGGCGCCCAGCGCCATGGCCCGCCGCCGGTCGGCCTCCGCGCCCTCGGTGGTGATGACCACGATGGGCACCCGCTGGTGGGCGCCGCCCTGCCGCACCAGCGAGACCAGCTTGAGGCCGTCCATGACGGGCATGTTGATGTCGGTGAGGACGATGTCGAAGGCGGCGGTGGCCAGCTTGCGCCAGGCCTCCGCGCCGTCGGCGGCCTCGGTGGTGGCCATCCCCTCCAGCCGCGCCAGGGCGTAGCAGACCTGCTTCCGCATGGACGGGCTGTCGTCGACGACCAGCGCTTGGAGGTGGGTCATGGCGGAGCGTCAACCGTCGCGTGCGAACCTGGTGATGCGGGCGGCCAGGGCCGGCAGGGGGAGCACCTCGTCCACCTTGCCGCTCGCCTGGGCGGCCAGCGGCATCCCGTATATCACGGCCGTGTCCTCCGACTCGGCCAGGACCAGGCCGCCGGCCGCCTTGACCGCCTGGGCGCCGGCGGCGCCGTCGCTCCCCATGCCGGTGAGGATGACGGCGCAGAGCCGCCGGGGCATGGCCAGGGCCGCCGAGGTGAAGAGCCGGTCGATGGAGGGGCAGATGCGCGCCGAGTAGCCGTCGGCGTCGGGCGAGACCAGCCGGGCGCGCAGGCCGGCCAAGCCGTGCGCCTCGCGGCGGAGCTCGAGGTGGCGGGCCCCGGGCGCCACCAGCACCCGCCCCTCGGTCACCAGGTCGCCGTCCGCCGCCTCGGTCACGTGGAACCGGGTGGTGCGGGCCAGCCGGTCGGCGAAGGCGCGGGTGAACTTCTCCGGCATGTGCTGCGCCACCAGGATGGCCGCCGGCACGTCGCCCGGGATGGCGGCCAGCAGCTCCTGCAGGGCCCGCGGCCCGCCCGTGGAGGCGCCGATGACCACCACCCGCGCCGGCTCGGTGGCGGGGTGGGGGTCGGCCGGATCGCGCTCGTCGACCGGGCGGGCGCCCAGGTTGCGCAGCCGCAGCGCCCGCACCGTGGCGCACTTCGCCAGGAGCTCCTCCCGCACCGGAGCCAGCGGCCCGGCCTCGGGCTTGGCCACGAAGTCGAGCGCCCCCAGCTCCAGCGACTTGAAGACGTCCTGCCGGCGCGACAGGGCGGAGAAGACGATGACCGGGGTGGGCCGGCGCGCCATGAGCAGCCGCAGGAAGGTGAAGCCGTCCATGCGCGGCATCTGCAGGTCCAGCAGCACCACGTCGGGCCGGCAGAGGAGCGCCTGCTGCAGCGCCTGCTCGCCGTCGCGGGCGTGGCCCACCACCTCGGCCCCCTCGTCCTCCAGGATGCGGGCCAGCTCGCCGCGGCTGGCCTCGGAGTCGTCCACCAGGAGGACGCGCAGCGCGGCGAGCCGGCCCGGGGCGGTCACGCGCCCTCCCCGGCCCCGAGCGGGCGCCGATAGACCAGGTCGTCGGTGAGGTGCACCAGCTCGAAGTCGGCCGAGACGTTGATGAGCGACTCGGAGTGGCCCAGCAGCAGCCAGCCGCCGGGCCGCAGCTGCTCGTGCAGCCGCCGAAGCGCCTGCTTGCGGGCCGAGAGATCGAAGTAGATCATCACGTTGCGGCAGAAGACGACGTCGACCCTCCCCACCGACGCCAGGCCGCGGTCGTCGAGCAGGTTGGCGGCGGTGAAGCGGACCAGCCTGCGCACCGCCTCGTCGAGGATCCACTTGCCCTGGCGCAGGTGGAACCAGCGCCGCATGGCGTCCCCCTCGGCGCTGCGGAAGGCGTGCTCGCCGTAGCTGGCGGCGCGCGCCACGGCCAGGCAGCGGCGCGAGATGTCGGCGCCCACCACCTCCAGGTCCCAGCCGTCGAAGAGCCCGCTGGCCTTGAGCAGGATGGCCAGGGTGTACGGCTCCTCGCCGGTGGAGCACCCGGCCGAGAGGACCCGGAGCCGGCGCTCCCCGCCGCGCCGCGCCGCCAGCGCCGGCAGGATGTCCCGCTCGAAGGCGCGGAGCTGGTTCGGCTCCCGGTAGAAGTAGGTCTCGTTGGTGGTGAGCAGGTCGGTGGCCTCGTCCAGCTCTCCCAGCCCGCGCGGGTCGAAGCGCACGAAGCGGTGGTAGTCGAGGTAGGTCGACAGGCCGTGCGAGGCGAGGCGCGGCGCGAGGCGGCGCTCCAGCAGGAAGCGCATGTCCTCGCGGAACCAGATGCCGCAGTGGGCGTGGATGAGATCTCGGAGGAGCCGGAACTCCTCCTCGGTCATCACCGGGGCCCGCTCGGGCAGGCGCAGCATCAGGGGACCGGCGTCCAGCCCAGGGACCGGGCCGCCTCGGTGAAGGCCTTGGCCACCAGGGGGTCGGGCTCGGCGCCGGCCAGGCGGGCCGCCTCCTGACGCAGCCCCCGGTCGCCGCGCTCCGCCATGGCACGCGCCGCGGCGTGGCGCACGTCCCAGCGCGGGCTGGTCGCCGCCGCCAGGAGCAGCCGGGCGCCCTCCGGCCCTTCCAGCCTGGCCGCGGCGGCCACCGCCTCCTTGGCCACCTCGGGATCGGCGTGGCGCAGGCCGCGCTCCAGCGTGGCCGCCGGCAGGTGCCCCAGCCTGGCCAGGGCGTGGATGGCCGCCACGACGACCAGCGGCGGCGAGGCGGCATCGTCCGCCACCTCGGCGAGGCGAGGCGCGAGCTCCGGCCGGCCGCAGGCGCCCAGCGCCTCCACCGCGGCGGCCCGCACCGCCGGCTCCGGGTCGCCCAGGGCCTCGAGGAGCCCCTGGGTGGCCTGGCGGCAGATGGGGTGCTCGCCCTGGGCGGGATCGCCCAGCCGCCGGTCGGCGTTGGCCTGGGCCAGCTCGACGAAGGCGCGGGCCGCCGCGGCCCGCACCGACCAGGCGGGATCGCGCAGGGCCGCGATGAGCTCGGGCACGTGCTCGCCGCGCAGCAGGCCGCGGTGCCCCAGCGACGCCACCGCCGCGGCCGCCGCCATGCGCCGCACCACCTCGCCGCCGGCCAGGCCCGCCCGGACCAGCCGCAGGTCCTCGCCCTCGCCGGCCGCCCCGAGGATGCGGTAGATGGCGGCCGAGGGGCTGGCGGCGGTGCGGGCGCGGCACTCCAGCAGGACGGCCCTGCGCCCCTCCTCCGACCGACGCGCGATGCGGGTCAGCGCCGAGGCGGCCACGCCGGCCACGGCCGGGAGGTCGTCGCCGAGGAGCCCGGTCAGCGGCCCCACCGCCCGCGGATCGCCCAGGCGCCCCAGCGCCGCGATGGCCTCGGCCTGCACCTGCGGCTCGAGGTCGCCCGCGCCGTAGACCAGCGCCTGCAGCGAGGAGGCGTTGCCGGCCGCGGCCAGCGCGCCGTGCACCGTGATGCGGGCCAGCGGGGACAGCTCGGGGAGCACCTGCGAGAGGACCCCCAGGAGATCGCTGCCGCGCGGCAGGGCCTCCAGCGCCTCCTCCACGAGCGGGCGGTACCGATCGTCGTCGGCGAGCCGGGCCATGGCCGGGGCGTGGCGGGCGTCGCCCACCCACGCCAGCACGGTCAGGGCGCCGGCCGGGACGAAGGGCTCCTCGGAGGCGAGGGCCGCCACGCAGCCGTCGGCGATCGAGGGATCGCGGGCCGCGCCGGCGCGCACCGCCTGCGCCAGCCGGACCAGCTCGTCGGGAGCGCGGCGGGAGCGCTGCTGCCCGATGGCCCCCAGGGCCGCCTCGCGGGTGGAGCGGGCCCGCTCCGAAGGGCCGTCGACCAGGAGCTCCAGGGCGGCCGGCTCGTCGCTGGCGCCGATGGCCCGGTAGGCCGCGGCCCGCAGCGCCCGGTCGCCCATGAGGCGCGACAGCCGGTAGGCGGGCGGCGCCACCCGGGAGGAGGCCAGCGCCTCCAGGGCCGCCGCCTGCAGGGTCCGGTCGTCGGAGT
>JAJYAW010000004.1 GCA_021779335.1 Myxococcales bacterium
GGCTCGCCGAGGCGGGGGCCCTGGGCGGCCTCGAGCCGGAGCGGCGCGAGGCGGTCTGGAGGAGCCTGGCCTTGCCGGCCACCGGGGGCGGGGTGGGGGAGCTCTTCGCCGGGCTGGCCGCGGCCGAGCCGCCGGCGCGGCTCGCTCCGGCCGGCGCCGCGGAGCTCGTGCAGGGCGACTACGCCACCACCGGCCTCTCGGCCAGGGCCCACCCCATGGCCATGGTCCGGCCGTCGCTGGCCGGCGGGCGCGTCCGCACCGTGCGCGAGCTGCAGCGGCTGGCCGACCGGGCGCCGGTGGAGGTGGCCGGGCTGGTCATCGTGCGGCAGCGGCCGGAGACGGCCCGGGGCATCGTCTTCGTCAGCCTGGAGGACGAGACCGGCATCGCCAACCTGGTGGTCATGCCGGAGGTCTACGAGCGCTGCCGCCCGGTGGTGCGCGGCTCCCCGTTCCTGGTGGCCCGCGGCCGGGTGGAGCGGAGCGGGCAGGTGGTCAACGTCCGGGTGGACGGCCTGGCGCCGCTGGCCTTCGCGCCGGCGGTGGAGAGCCGCTCGCGGGACTTCCGGTGAGCCACCCGGTCACGCGGCGCGTCCCGAGCCGGGCGCCGCACGCGCGGACGGGCCGGCGCGAGCTCCTGCGCACGAGCCGACGTCGTCTCCGGCCGGATGGCCTCCGGGGCGCGGCCCTCCGGAACGACGAGGGCCCCGGCGACCTGGGAGGTCGTGGGGGCCCTCGGAGACCTCGGCGCCGCGGGCGGCGCCTCGCGTCAGCCTAGCTGCAGCCGGTGGTGGTGCCGCAGTTGTTGCACTTGTAGCAGGCGCCGTTGCGCACCGTGATCTCGCCGCAGCTGGGGCAGGGCGGGGCGTCGGTGTCGCGGGTGAAGGTCACGGGGCTCGCGCCCTGGGCGCCCGCCGAGGCCTCCACCGTGCGGCCCCTGGCCGCCGGCAGGGCCGGGGAGGCACCGGGCGGGAGCGCCTGCTGGCTGTTCACGGTGGCGCCGTCCTCGC
This sequence comes from Myxococcales bacterium, assembly GCA_021779335.1. GTDB lineage: Bacteria > Myxococcota > Myxococcia > Myxococcales > Anaeromyxobacteraceae > JADKCZ01. The sequence goes on from JAJYAW010000004.1 coordinate 1,008, forward strand.
TGGGGATGAACTTGAGCGACAGCCAGCGGAAGATGTAGTCGGTGATCGACTTGGCGATGGGGATCTCCGGGTTCCCCGTGAAGCCCGACGGCTCGAAGCGCGTGTGGCTGAACTTGTCGCACAGGACGTGGAGCGGCACGCCGTACTGCAGCGCCATCGAGATGGAGGTGGCGAAGCTGTCCATCAGGCCCGACACCACCGAGCCCTCCTTGGCCATCACCACGAAGAGCTCGCCCGGCATGCCGTCGTCGTACATGCCGACGGTCATGTAGCCCTCGTGGCCGCCGATGGAGAACTTGTGGGTGATGGCGCGCCGCTCGTCCGGCAGCCGGCGCCGGGCCAGCGGCGGCTCGGCCGCGGCCGCGTCGGCCGCCTCCTCGGCCTTGGTCCTGTCCTTGCCGGTGTTGAGCGGCTGGCTCCGCTTGCAGCCGTCGCGATACAGGGCCACGGCCTTGAGGCCCAGCTTCCAGGACTGGGTGTAGGCCTCCTCGATGTCCCTGGCCGTCGCCGAGTTGGGCATGTTGACGGTCTTGGAGATGGCGCCGGAGAGGAAGGGCTGGGCGGCGCCCATCATGCGGATGTGGCCCATGTAGTGGATGGTGCGGGACCCGCTGCGCGGCTTGAAGGCGCAGTCGAAGACCGCCAGGTGCTCGGCGCGCAGCGCCGGGGCGCCCTCGATGGTCTCCATCTCGTCGATGTGCGCGAGGATGGAGCCGATCTCCTCGCCCGAGTAGCCGAGCTTCTGCAGCGCCAGCGGGACCGTGTTGTTCACGATCTTGAGGACGCCGCCGCCCACCAGCTTCTTGTACTTCACGAGCGCGATGTCCGGCTCGATGCCGGTGGTGTCGCAGTCCATCATGAAGCCGATGGTGCCCGTCGGCGCCAGCACCGACACCTGGGCGTTGCGGTAGCCGTTGGCGATGCCGAGCTTGAGCGCCTCGGCCCAGGTGGCGCGGGCCGCCCCCAGCAGCGACGGCTCCACCAGGCTCTGGTCGATGCGATCGACGTGTGCCTGGTGCTTGCGGATGACGTTGAGGAAGGGGTCGCGGTTCTTCTCGTAGCCGGCGAACGGGCCGGTCTGCCCGGCGATGCGGGCGCTCATGGCGTAGGCCTCGCCGGTCATGAGCGCGGTGATGGCGGCGGCCGCAGCGCGCCCGGCGTCGGAGTCGTAGGGCAGGCCGCTCGCCATGAGCAGGGCGCCCAGGTTGGCGTAGCCCAGCCCGAGCGGGCGGAAGTCCTCGGAGTTCTTGCCGATGGCCGGCGTCGGGTACTTGGCGTTGGAGACCATGATCTCCTGGGCCAGGATGGTCAGGTCGACCGCCCTCTTGAACGCCTCGGCGTCGAAGCCGCCGTCGATCGACCGGAAGTGCAAGAGGTTGAGCGAGGCCAGGTTGCAGGCCGAGTCGTCGAGGAACATGTACTCGGAGCAGGGGTTGGACCCGTTGATCCGGTCGGTGTTCGGGCAGGTGTGCCAGGCGTTGATGGTGCTGTCGAACTGCATGCCCGGGTCGCCGCACAGCCAGGCCGCCTCGTCGATCTTGTCCATCAGCTCGCGGGCGCGGACGGTCTCCACGGTGCGCCCGTCGATGCGCCCGGTCAGGGCCCACTCGCGGTCCTCCTGCACCGCGCGCATGAAGGCGTCGGTGACGCGGACCGAGTGGTTGGCGTTCTGGAAGAAGACCGAGTCGTAGGCGCCGCCGTGGACGTTGAAGCCGCCGTCGTACCCGGCGTCGATGAGGGCCCAGGCCTTCTTCTCCTCCTCGGCCTTGCAGGTGACGAACTCGCTGATGTCCGGGTGGTCGGCGTCGAGGATCACCATCTTGGCGGCCCGGCGCGTCTTGCCGCCCGACTTGATGACGCCGGCGAAGGCGTCGAAGCCGCGCATGAAGGAGACCGGGCCGGAGGCCTCGCCGCCGCCCGAGAGCATCTCCTTGGAGGAGCGGATCTTGGAGAGGTTGGAGCCGGCGCCCGAGCCGTACTTGAAGAGCATGCCCTCGGTGTGGGCCAGCCGGAGGATGGAGTCCATCGAGTCGGACACCGAGTTGATGAAGCAGGCGGAGCACTGGGGGTGCTCCTCCACGCCCACGTTGAACCAGACGGGCGAGTTGAAGCTCATCTTCTGGCGGTAGACGAGGTGGCTGAGCTCGCCCTCGAAGGCGGCGGCGTCCTCCTCGCTGGCGAAGTACCCGTCCTTGCGCCCCCAGTCCGCGATGGTCTTGACCACCCGGGTGACGAGCTGGCGGACGGAGCGCTCGCGGGTCGGGGCACCGAGCGCGCCGCGGAAGTACTTGGAGGCCACCACGTTGGTGGCCAGCATCGACCAGGACTTGGGGACCTCGACGTCGCGCTGCTCGAAGATGACCGCGCCGCCCTCGCCGGTGATGGAGGCGGTGCGGGACTCCCAGACCATCTCCTCGGCCGGATCCACGCCCTTGGTGGTGAAGTAGCGGCCGACGGCCAGCCCCTTGCGGCTCGCCTTCCTGGTCGCCTTCGCGCCCTTGCGAGACTGACCCTGCACACCCTGCACGTCGCGCTCGATCATGTTCAGCTGCTCCCTGGTCCTGGTCGCCCCTGGCGCTCCAGGCGTGAGACGTCCCCACCGCGCGCACGCGAGGCGTGCGCCCGTTGATCACGACTTCCCCCGGCCGGCCGGCGTGAATGTGCCGGGGGTCTAGCGTTCTGGTCTGACAACGGAGAGGTCCTGCGGAACTGCCCCGACGCCCGACCCAACCCGCCCTTGCCCGCGAACCTCGCTCCCCTGCGAGGTGAGGCGGCACTTTACCAGCCGAACCGCAGGAGTCAACGACACAACCACAACCCATGGTGGTCGTCCCGCCAACGACCACAAGATGCAGGCGTTTTCGGCGGCTTCCCGCTTGGGGGCTCGATATCGCTGTGTTTTTGTTGACAGCGGGCGATATCGTGCTCGGCGCTCCGGACGGCCCCGTGGCACCTCGTCCCACCGCGTGCTAAAAGCCCCGGCCCCCATGTCCGAGCAGAACGCGCACATCCGAAACTTCTCCATCATCGCGCACATCGACCACGGCAAGTCGACGCTGGCCGACCGCCTCCTCGACGCCACCGGCACGGTCACCAAGCGCGAGCAGCAGGCCCAGTTCCTCGACAACATGGAGCTGGAGCGGGAGCGGGGCATCACCATCAAGGCCCAGACCGTCCGCATGCGCTACCTGGCGCAGGACGGGAAGACGTACCAGCTCAACCTCATCGACACGCCCGGCCACGTCGACTTCGCCTACGAGGTGTCGCGCTCGCTGGCGGCCTGCGAGGGGGCCGTGCTGGTCGTCGACGCCACCCAGGGGGTCGAGGCGCAGACGCTGGCCAACGTCTACCTGGCGCTCGACCACGACCTCGAGATCGTGCCGGTCATCAACAAGATCGACCTGCCCAGCGCCGACGTGGCGGAGGTGCGCCGCGAGATTGAGGAGGTCATCGGCCTGGACGCCAGCGAGGCGGTGCCGTGCTCCGCCAAGGAGGGCATCGGCATCACCGAGATCCTGGAGCAGGTCGTCAAGAAGGTGCCGCCGCCCAGGGGCGATCCGGACGGCCCGCTCAAGGCCATCATCTTTGACTCCTGGTACGACTCCTACCGCGGCGTGGTCATGCTGGTGCGGGTCTTCGAGGGGACGCTCAGGCCCAAGCAGAAGATCCTGCTCTGGAGCAACAAGCGCGAGTTCGAGGTGCAGGAGCTCGGGGTGTTCACGCCCTTCTCCAAGGCGGTGCCGCACCTCATGGCCGGCGAGGTGGGCATCTGCGTCGCCAACGTCAAGGACGTGCACGACGCCAAGGTGGGCGACACCGTCACCGACGCCGACCGACCCGTCACGGCGCCGCTGCCGGGCTTCAAGGTCGTCAAGCCCATGGTCTTCAGCGGCGTCTTCCCCATCGACGCCGCCGACTACGAGCAGCTCCGCGACGCCCTCGACAAGCTCAAGCTCAACGACTCGGCCTTCACCTTCGAGGCCGAGAGCTCCCAGGCCCTGGGCTTCGGCTACCGCTGCGGCTACCTGGGGCTGCTCCACATGGAGATCGTCCAGGAGCGGCTGGAGCGCGAGTACAACCTCTCGCTCATCACCACGGCGCCGTCGGTGGTCTACCGCATCACCGACACCCAGGGCACGGTGGAGGAGATCGACAACCCGGCCAAGCTCCCGCCGGTGCAGCGCATCGCCAAGCTCGAGGAGCCGGTCCTCACCTGCCACATCCACGCCCGCACCGACGACGTGGGCGCCATCCTCAAGCTCTGCCAGGACCGGCGCGGCGTGCAGGTCGACCTGAAGTACATCGGCACCAAGCGGGTGCAGATCACCTACGACATCCCGCTCGCCGAGGTGGTCTTCGACTTCTTCGACAAGCTGAAGAGCGTCAGCCGCGGCTACGCCAGCCTGGACTACGAGCTCAAGGGCTACCAGGAGGCCGATCTCGTCAAGCTCGACATCCTCATCAACGGCGAGCCCGTCGACGCGCTCTCGGTCATCGTCCACCGCGAGAACTCCTACTTCCGCGGCCGCGACATCTGCCAGAAGCTGAAGGAGGAGATCCCCAAGCAGATGTACGAGGTGGCCATCCAGGCCGCCATCGGCGCCAAGGTCATCGCCCGCGAGACGGTCAAGGCCTTCCGCAAGAACGTCATCGCCAAGTGCTACGGCGGCGACATCTCCCGCAAGCGCAAGCTGCTGGAGAAGCAGAAGGAGGGCAAGAAGCGGATGAAGCAGGTCGGCAGCGTGGAGATCCCGCAGTCGGCCTTCCTGGCGGTCCTCAAGGTGGAGGACTGACGTCGGAGCGGCGACGCGGCCGGGAGCGCTCCGCGAGGCGGGGGGGGGGACCGACGGGCGCGACCGGCGCGCGGATCGACCGCCTTTTCAAACCCGGCGAGTGAGGGTACAAGCATGACCCTGATGAATCGCTCCTCCTCGGCCTCCCGGCGGCGCCTGGAGCGGGGCCAGTTCTCCTGGGTCACGTTCGTGCTGCTCTCCGCGCTGGTGGCGGGCGTCTACCTTGGCGTGGTCTGGGCCCCCGTCTACATCGTCCACCGCGAGGTGCAGGGGGTGGTCCGGGAGTACGTCGCCAAGGCCATCCACGAGCCCAACGACGACCTCCTGGTGGCCGACCTGTGCCGCAAGCTCGCCTCCCTCGACGAGTCCGACGCCGTCGACGCCCAGGGGCAGCCGGTCAAGGTGCCGACCGTCGACCTGTCCCCCGGCGACATCACCTGGGAGCGGGACACCACGGTCAAGCCCCCCATGCTCCACGTGGCCTTCGAGTACGTCAGGGTGGTGAGGTACCCCATCCTGGACCGGACCCAGGAGAAGGTGATGTCGGTGGACGTCACCGAGGACATCGGTGTCCCGAAGTGGTGACCGGCACGTCGAGGGGAGGGCTGTCCATGGACGCGGAGCAGATCGAGCGGGCCGTCGGACGGCTCGCGCAGGAGATCGCCGACCGGGCGCGCGCCGCTGGCGCCGCCGACGCGCTGGCCATCGTGGGCATCCGCCGCGGCGGGGTGCACCTGGCGGCCAGGCTGCGGCTGGCGCTGACGCGGCTGCTCGGCCACGAGCCGCCGGTGGGCACGCTCGACATCGCGCTCTACCGCGACGATCTCTCCGCCCGCGGGGTGGCGCCGGTGGTGGGCCCGACCGACATCCGCTTCCCCGTCCAGGGCAAGACCATCGTGCTGGTGGACGACGTGCTGTACACCGGGCGCACCGTGCGGGCCGCCCTCGACGAGCTGGTCGACTTCGGCCGGCCGCGGCGGGTCTGGCTGGCGGTGCTGGTGGACCGGGGCGGCCACGAGCTGCCCATCGCGGCCGACTTCGCCGGGGCGCACCTGCAGGTGGCGGACGGGCAGGACGTCCAGGTCCGGCTCCACGAGGACGGCCAGGGCGCGGACGTCGTGCTCACCACCGGGAGGGTGCCGTGATCGGGCGACAGAAGCACTGCATCGCGCTGGAGGACTTCTCCCGCGAGGAGATCCTGCAGGTCCTCGACCTGGCGGTCTCGATGAAGGAGGTCCTGCGGCGCCCCATCAAGAAGGTCCCATCGCTGCGGGGCAAGTCGGTGGTCAACCTCTTCTTCGAGGCCTCGACCCGCACCCGCAGCTCCTTCGAGATCGCCGCCAAGACGCTGTCCGCCGACTGCCTCAACTGGACCTCGGCCAGCTCGTCCGTCACCAAGGGCGAGACACTCATCGACACCGCCCGCAACCTCGAGGCGATGCGCCCCGACGTGCTGGTGATCCGCCACTCGGCCGGCGGCGCGCCGCGCCTGGTGGCCGACCACGTGGGCTGCGCGGTGGTCTCGGCGGGCGACGGCGCCCACGAGCACCCCAGCCAGGGGCTGCTCGACTGCTTCACGGTGCGCGAGCGGCTGGGCACCCTCGAGGGCAAGACCCTGGCCATCGTGGGCGACGTCAGCCACAGCCGGGTGGCCCGCTCGGATCTGCACGCCTTCCCCAAGCTGGGGGCCAGGGTGCGGCTCTGCGGCCCGCCCACCATGATGCCCTCCGGCGTCGAGAAGCTGGGCTGCACGGTGCACACGGACCTGCGCGCCGCGGTGGAGGGCGCCGACGCCGTCATCATGCTGCGCATCCAGCACGAGCGCATCGGCGACCCGCTCATCCCCAACACCCGCGAGTACTCCAAGCTCTGGGGGCTCAACGCCAGGAAGGCGGCCGACTGGCTCAAGCCCGGGGCCCTGGTGCTGCACCCCGGCCCCATCAACCGCGGCGTCGAGCTCTCGCCGGAGGTGGCCGACGGCCCCGCCAGCGTGATCCTCGACCAGGTCCAGAACGGGGTGGCCGTCCGCATGGCCATCCTTTACCTCCTCGCCGGCGGCGACGCGGCGGAGGCCAAGGCATGAGCGACGTGACCATCATCGAGGGCGGCCGCGTCATCGACCCGGCCAGCGGCACCGACGGCGTCCGCGCCGTGGTGCTGAAGGACGGCCTGGTGGCCGACGTCGCCGAGCGGGTGGAGCGCCCGTCCGGCGCGCGGGTCGTCGACGCCCGCGGCCGCTGGGTCACCCCGGGCTTCATCGATCTCCACGTCCACCTGCGCGAGCCGGGGCAGGAGTACAAGGAGACCGTGGCCAGCGGGGCCCGCGCCGCGGTGGCGGGAGGCTTCACGGCGGTGGTGTGCATGCCCAACACCAAGCCGGTCAACGACACGCTGGCGGTCACCGAGCTGATCCTGGCGCGCGCCGCGGCGGCCGGCCTGGCGCGGGTCTACCCCTGCGGCTGCATCTCCAGGGGGCAGGCCGGCGAGGACCTGGCCGAGTTCGGCGAGCTCCGGGCGGGGGGCTGCGTGGCCGTCAGCGACGACGGCAAGCCGGTCATGTCCCCGGCCCTGATGCGGCGGGCCCTCGAGTACGCCCGCGCCTTCAGCCTGCCGGTGGCGGTGCACGAGGAGGACCTCCACCTCGTCGGCCAGGGGGTCATGCACGAGGGGGCGGCCTCGACCCGGCTCGGCCTGAAGGGAATCCCGGGCCAGGCCGAGGAGGTCATGGTGCTGCGCGACATCGCGCTGGCCGAGCTCACCGGCGGGCGGCTCCACCTGCAGCACGTCTCGGCGGCCGGGTCGGTGCGGGCGGTGCGCGAGGCCAAGCGGCGCGGCCTCCAGGTCACCGCCGAGGTGACGCCCCACCACCTCACCCTCACCGACGAGGACGTGGCCGCCTCCGGCTACAGCACCGGCCTCAAGATGAGCCCGCCGCTCCGGTCCGCCGAGGACGTGCGGGCCTGCGTCGAGGGGCTGGCCGACGGGACCATCGACTGCATCGCCACCGATCACGCGCCCCACTCCTCGGTCGAGAAGGACGTCGAGTTCGACGCCGCCCTGAACGGCGTGACCGGCCTGGAGACCGCCTTCCCCGTCTGCCTGGCGCTGGTGCGCCGGGGCGCGCTCGGCGAGCGGCGCCTCGTCGAGGCGCTCAGCGCGGCCCCGGCCCGGGCCTTCTCGCTCCCGGGCGGCACGCTGGCGCGCGGGGCGCCCGCCGACGTGGCCATCCTCGATCCCGCCGCCGAGTGGACCTTCGACGCGGCCGCCACGCACTCCAGGAGCAGCAACAGCCCGTGGAAGGGGCGCAGGCTGACCGGCCGCTGCACGCACACCTTCGTGGGCGGGCGGCTGGTCCACCAGGCCGGCGGGGAGGCCCGATGAGCAAGGCGACCCTGGCGCTCGCCGACGGCACCATCTTCGAGGGCAGCGCCTTCGGCGCGACCGGCGAGGCGACCGGCGAGGTGGTGTTCAACACCTCGCTCACCGGCTACCAGGAGATCCTGACGGACCCGTCCTACGTCGGCCAGATGATCTGCATGACCTACCCGGAGCAGGGGAACTACGGCGTGGCGGCGGCCGACGACGAGTCGGACCGGATCCACGGCACCGGGTTCATCGTGCGCCACCACGCCGAGGCCCCCTCCAGCTTCCGCGCCGAGGGGAGCCTGGACGCCTACCTGAAGGCCCACGGCGTGGTCGGCATCTCCGGCGTCGACACCCGCCGGCTGACGCGGCACCTGCGCACCTTCGGCGCGCAGATGGGGATCATCTCGCCCGCCGGCACGGCCGCCGAGCTGGTGGCCCGCGCCCGGGCCCTGCCGGGGATGGAGGGGCAGGACCTGGCCACCCGCATCTCCACCAAGGCCCGCTACGAGTGGACGCAGACCGGAGCCGACGCCTGGGCCGAGGCCGGGCGGCTGGAGGCGAAGGCGCCGCGCTTCCACGTGGTGGCCTACGACTGGGGGCTGAAGCGGGCCATGCTGCGGCTCCTCGCCGAGCAGGGCTGCCGCATCACGGTGGTGCCGAGCGCCACCACCGCCGCCGAGGCCCTGGCGCTGAAGCCGGACGGCATCTTCCTCACCAACGGCCCGGGGGACCCGGCGGCCGTGGTGGGCGCCCGCGAGACGGTGGCGACGCTGCTCGGCCGGGTGCCCATCTTCGGCATCTGCCTGGGCCACCAGATCCTGTCGCTGGCCCTGGGCGCTCGCACCTACAAGCTCAAGTTCGGCCACCGCGGCGCCAACCAGCCGGTCAAGGACCTCGGCACCGGCAAGGTGGACATCACGGTGCAGAACCACGGCTTCGCGGTGGACGAGCAGACGCTGGGGAGCCGCGCCCGGGTCACCCACGTCAACCTGAACGACGGCACGGTGGAGGGGATCGAGGTCCTCGACGCCCCGGCCTTCAGCGTCCAGTACCACCCCGAGGCCTCGCCCGGGCCGCACGACGCCCGCGCCCTCTTCGGCCGCTTCGTGGGGATGATGGAGAGGGCCCGATGACGCTGGCGGAGCTCCACGAGCGGCTGCTCTCGTGGGCCAGCGCCGACGCGCAGGACCCGCGCCTGCTGGCCGCGCGGCAGGACCACTTCGCCCGCTACGGCGAGCCGCACGAGGAGGACCAGTCCTACGAGCTGCGCATGAACGGCATGCTCGAGGCCTACCTCTTCGACTTCCGGCCGGCGCCGGGGGCGCCCACGGCGCTGGAGCGCTTCCTGGAGTCCCAGGCCGCCGCCCTCACCGCCGAGGAGGTGGCCGCCTTCCGGGCGCTGGGAGCCAACCGTCACGGCCTCTACCAGGTGCGCAAGCTGGAGCCGGGGTCCATCCGGCTGCGCGACGCCTTCACCGAGGAGGAGTGCGACGTCACCGAGCGGCGCCAGGTGGCGGGGCTGGCCAAGGGCGACCTGCTGGAGGCTCGCCTCATGCCCTTCGACGGGCGGCTCTGGTTCTCCGGGGCCTTCCTCTACCAGCCGCGCGAGGCCCGCCCGCGCATCCTGGCCGAGGTGAAGCGGCTCAAGAAGGCGGCCGGGAAGCACGGCCGGCCCGACCAGGCCGGGCTCCTGGCCACGCTCTCCCGCATGGCCTTCAAGCTGGAGCGCTACCGGAACGTCCGGCTGGAGTCGATCTACGACTTCAGCGTCGACCAGCGGGCCATGACGCCGCGCCCCGCCAAGAAGTAGCGGGGGTCGTCGTGGCGCGGCTCATCGTCAACGCCGACGATCTCGGCTACGACCCCGAGATCGACCGCGGCATCCTCGAGGCCCACCGGCACGGCCTGGTGACCAGCGCCACCGCCATGGTGCTCACCCCGTTCGCGGCGCGGGCGCTGGCCGCGGCGCCGGCCACCCTGGGCGTCGGCCTCCACGCGCTCCTCGATCCGGCGCTCGGGGAGGCGGAGGCCCGGGCCGAGCTCCTGCGCCAGCTCGACCGGTTCGAGGCGCTGCGCGGCGCGCCGCCCACCCACCTCGACAGCCACAAGCATGCCCACGCCGCGCCGGCGCTCCTGGCGGCGGTGGCGGAGGTGGCCTCGGCGCGCGGGCTGCCGGTGCGGGCCATGGACGCAGGGTTGCGCGCCGCGCTCCGCGGCCTGGGCGTGCCGGTCACCGACGCCTTCCTCGGCGACGCGACCCTCCGGCCTTGCTGGACCCACGCCACGCTCGCCGAGGCGCTGCGCGACCTGCCACCGGGGCTCACCGAGCTCATGGCCCACCCGGGCTACCGGCCGTCCCACGCCCGGACCAGCTTCGGCGTGGAGCGGGAGGTGGAGCTCGCCGCCCTCACCGACGAGGCGGCCCGGGCGCTGCTCCGGGCGGGGGAGGTCGAGCTCTGCAGCTACGCCATCCTGGGGAGTCGGGGCCGCGCCGGATAGTGCCTTTGGGCGGGATTGTCGACTCGTCGAGTCCGCAAAATCCCTATAACTTTCAGGCACCTCCGGTCCGGCAACCTTTGCGCGTTGCGTCGCAGGGTGCTATGGATGCACCTCCACTCCACACTTGGACGGCGAGCTTCATTCGATGCCCAAAGCGAAGCCCGAGCGGCCGAAGGACGGCGCAAAGATCGCGCTGGTTCACGGCAAGCTGGTGGTCCCCGATCGGCCGGTCATCCCCTTCATCGAAGGGGACGGCGCCGGGCGCGACATCTGGCGGGCCACGGTCCGGGTCCTCGACGCGGCGGTGAAGAAGGCCTACCGGGGTCGCCGCAAGATCGCCTGGACGGAGGTCTACGCCGGGGAGAAGGCCTTCGCCCGGTTCAAGGACTGGCTCCCGGAGGAGACGGTCCGGGCCTTCGGGGAGTACCTGGTCGGCATCAAGGGGCCGCTGACCAACCCGGCCCGCGACGGCTCGCTCAACGTCCGGCTCCGCCAGAAGCTCGACCTCTACGTCTGCCTGCGGCCGGTCCGCTGGTTCGAGGGCGTCCCCACGCCGGTGCGCCACCCGGAGCGCATCGACATGGTGGTGTTCCGCGAGAACACCGAGGACGTCTACGCCGGCGTCGAGTGGGCCCAGGGGAGCGCCGACGCCGGGAAGGTGCTGGCCTTCCTGCAGCGGGAGTTCCCCCTCCAGTTCGCCAAGCTCCGCTTCCCCGAGTCGAGCGGCCTGGGGCTGAAGCCGGTCTCGCGGGAGGGGACCGAGCGGCTGGTGCGCGCCGCCCTCGAGTTCGCCCTGCGCGCCGGCCGTCGCAGCGTCACCCTGGTCCACAAGGGCAACATCATGCGCCACACCGAGGGGGCCTTCCGGACCTGGGGCTACGCCCTGGCGGAGCGCGAGTTCGGCGACCGGGTCTACACCTGGCAGCAGTGGGAGCGGACCAAGGCGACCCAGGGCGAGGAGGCCGCCGACGCCGAGCGCGCGGCGGCCCGCGCGGCCGGCCGGCTCGAGGTGAAGGACGCCTTCGCCGACGTGACGCTGCAGCAGGTGCTGACGCGCCCGGAGGCCTTCGACGTCATCGCCACGCTCAACCTGAACGGCGACTACCTCTCCGACGCCCTCTCGGCGCAGGTGGGCGGCATCAGCATCGCGCCCGGCGGCAACGCCAACTACGCCACGGGCCACGCCATCTTCGAGGCCACGCACGGCACGGCCCCCAAGTACGCCGACCTCGACAGGGTCAACCCCGGCTCGGTCATCCTCTCGGGCGAGATGATGTTCCGCCACCTGGGCTGGAACGAGGCGGCCGATCTGGTGGTGAAGGGGATGGAGGGCGCCCTGGGCGCCAGGCGGGTCACCTCCGACTTCGCGAGGCTGATGCGCCAGGAGGGGGCGACCGGCGTGGTCGAGCTGAAGTGCTCCGCCTTCGGCGACGAGGTCATCGGCCACATGTAGCAGGCAGGCAGCACACCAACCTGGACGGGAGAACGACCATGGCAGCTCGGAACAAGATCGCACTCATCGGCGCCGGCCAGATCGGCGGCACCATGGCGCTGCTCTGCCTGCAGCGCCAGCTCGGCGACGTGGTGCTGGTGGACATCATGGAGGGCGTGGCCAAGGGAAAGGCGCTCGACCTGCAGGAGACCCGCGGCGTCCTCAAGGCCGACGCCAGCGTCAGCGGCGGCGGCGTCGCCGACTACACGGTCATCAAGGACGCGGACGTGTGCATCGTCACCGCCGGGGTGCCGCGCAAGCCGGGCATGAGCCGCGACGACCTGCTCAAGGTGAACCTGGAGGCCATCACCCGGGTGGCCACCGGCATCAAGCAGCACGCCCCCAACGCCTTCGTCATCGTGGTGACCAACCCGCTCGACTCGATGGTCTACGCGATGTACAAGGTCACCGGCTTCGCCAGGAACAAGGTGGTCGGCATGGCCGGCGTGCTCGACACCGCCCGCTTCCAGTACTTCGTGGGCGACGCGGCCGGGGTGGCGCCGCAGGACGTCAACGCCCTGGTGCTGGGCGGCCACGGCGACGACATGGTCCCGCTGCTCCGCTACAGCTCCATCAACGGGGCGCCGCTCACCAAGTTCCTCGACCGGGCCAAGCTCGACGCCATCGTGGAGCGGACCCGCAAGGGCGGCGGCGAGATCGTGGCCCTGCTCGGCACCGGCTCCGCCTTCTACGCCCCGGCCATCAGCGCCGTCACCATGGCCGAGAGCTACCTGAACGACTCCAAGCGCGTCCTGCCGTGCTCCTGCCTGCTGGACGGGCAGTACGGCGTGAGCGGGCTCTTCGTCGGGGTCCCGGCGGTCATCGGCAAGGCGGGCGTGGAGCGGATCGTCGAGGTGGACCTCGACGACGCCGAGCGGGCCATGCTGGCGCGGTCCGTGGAGAGCGTGCGCAAGTCGGTGGCCGAGACCAACCTGTAGGATGTAACGTCAACCCCCAGGGCGGAAGGCCGACCCGGCACACCGCACCGTCAGGAGAGGGTCCTTGAAGATCCACGAATACCAGGCGAAAGAGATCCTCCGGAGGTTCGGGGTGGCCGTCCCGCGCGGCTACCTGGCGCTCACCCCGCTCGAGGCCGAGGGGGCGGCCCGGCAGCTCGGCGGCGGCATCTGCGCCGTCAAGGCGCAGATCCACGCCGGCGGGCGCGGCAAGGGCGGCGGCGTCAAGCTGGCCCGCACGCCGGAGGAGGCGCGCCACCACGCCGGGCAGATCCTGGGGATGATGCTGAAGACCCCCCAGACCGGCCCGGAGGGGCAGCAGGTCCGCAAGGTCTACGTCGAGGAGGGCTGCCGCATCGCGCGCGAGCTCTACCTCGGCATGACGCTCGACCGGGAGACCGGCAAGGTCACCTTGATGGCCTCGACGGCCGGCGGCGTCGACATCGAGGAGGTGGCCCACGCCACCCCGGAGAAGATCCTGCGCGAGGGCATCTACCCGGCCACCGGCATCATCGGCTTCCAGGCGCGCCGCCTGGCCTTCGGGCTCGGCCTGCAGGGCGACACGGTGGCCTCCTTCGTGCGCTTCGCCACCGGGCTCTACAACGCCTACGTGGCCACCGACGCCTCGCTCGCCGAGATCAACCCGCTGGTGGTGACGGTGGCGGGTGACGTGCTGGCGCTCGACGCCAAGCTCAACTTCGACGAGAACGCGCTCTACCGCCACCCGGACATCGCCGCCATGCGCGATCCGGACGAGGAGGACCCGCGCGAGACCGCCGCCAAGGAGTTCGATCTCCAGTACATCGCGCTGGACGGCGACATCGGCTGCATGGTGAACGGCGCCGGCCTGGCCATGGCCACCATGGACGTCATCAAGCTGTCGGGCGGTAGCCCGGCCAACTTCCTCGACGTGGGCGGCGGCGCCGACGAGAAGAAGGTGGCCGCGGCCTTCAAGATCCTGCTGTCCGACAAGAAGGTGAAGACCCTGCTGGTCAACATCTTCGGCGGGATCATGAAGTGCGACGTCATCGCCAACGGCATCGTGGCGGCGGCGCGCCAGGTCGGCCTCTCGCTCCCGCTGGTGGTCCGGCTGGAAGGGACCAACGTCGAGCTGGGAAAGCAGATCCTGGCCCAGAGCGGTCTCGCCATCACCCCCGCCGATGACCTCGGCGAGGCGGCCCGCAAGGCCGTCGCCGCCGCGCGCGCCGTCTGACGCGCCAGATCCGGAGCCACGCGTGAGCATCCTCGTCGACAAGAACACCAGGGTCCTGGTGCAGGGCATCACCGGCTCGGCCGGCAGCTTCCACGCCGAGCAGATGCTGGCCTACGGCACGAAGGTGGTGGCGGGCGTCACCCCCGGCCGCGGCGGCACCACCTTCCTGAAGAAGGTCCCCATCTTCCAGACCGTCCAGGACGCGGTGCGCGAGACCGGGGCCAACGCCGCCGCCATCTTCGTGCCGCCCCCCTTCGCCGCCGACGCCATCATGGAGGCCGTCGAGAGCGGGGTGGGCCTGGTGGTGGCCATCACCGAGGGCATCCCCATCCTCGACATGACCAAGGTGAAGCGCTTCCTGGCCATCTACCCCGAGGTCCGGCTGCTCGGCCCCAACTGCCCGGGCGTCATCACCCCCGACCAGTGCAAGATCGGCATCATGCCCGGCCACATCCACATGGCCGGCCGCATCGGCGTGGTGTCCCGCTCCGGCACGCTCACCTACGAGGCGGTCAAGCAGCTCACCTCGCTGGGGATGGGCCAGTCGACCGCCGTCGGCATCGGCGGCGATCCGGTCCACGGCACGGACTTCGTGGACATGCTCAGGAAGTTCCAGGACGACCCGGACACCGACGCCGTCATCATGATCGGCGAGATCGGCGGCACGGAGGAGGAGAAGGGCGCCGCCTTCGTCCGCGATCACATGGACAAGCCGGTGGTGGGCTTCATCGCCGGCCGCACCGCCCCTCCCGGCAAGCGGATGGGCCACGCCGGCGCCGTCATCTCGGGCGGCTCCGGGACGGCCGAGGCCAAGATCGAGGCGATGCGCCAGGCCGGCATCGCGGTGGTCGAGGGGCCGCACCTGCTCGGCAAGGCCATGAAGGAGACGCTGGCGAGGAAGCCCCGGCCCAGGGCGGCGGCACCCGGGGCGTCCGGCCCGAAGCCCGGGCCGGCGGCCGAGGTCCGACCCATCGCGCCGCCCGCACCGAAGGCTGCCGCCAGGGCGGCGCCCGCGGCCCCGGTCAAGGCGACGAAGCCGGTAGCCAAGAACGCCAAGAAGAAGTAGTCCTCTGCCCGCCTGGGCCATCCGCCGACGCGGCGCCGCCCGGGCCCCCCACCTCTTGCAGGAGCAGCCATGGCTATCGAGCGCACGCTTTCCATCATCAAGCCCGACGGCGTCGAGAAGGGCGTCATCGGCCAGATCATCTCCCGCCTCGGCACGGTCGGCCTCAAGCCGATAGCCATGCGGCTGGCCCACCTCTCGCGCCGCGAGGCCGAGGGCTTCTACGCGGTCCACAAGGCCCGGCCCTTCTTCAACGATCTGGTCACCTTCATGACCAGCGGCCCCGTGGTCCTGATGGTCCTGGAGGGCGAGAACGCGGTGGCCGCGAACCGCGAGGTCATGGGCGCCACCGACCCGAAGAAGGCGGCCGCGGGGACCATCCGCAAGGACTTCGCCACCGACATCGAGAAGAACACGGTGCACGGGTCGGACAGCCTCGAGAACGCCAAGATCGAGATCGCCTATTACTTCCCGGAGACCGCCATCCACACCTACGCCTGGGCCAAGAAGGCCTAAGCGGTCGAAACCAGGCCGGTACTGGCCATGGGCCCCCGGACGGGGCCCGTCCGGATCGCCGGCCCAGGTTAGAATGATCGATGCCCGTCCCGTCCCGGGGCGGGCATCGTCGTCTTTGAAGGAGCGCAGCGCAGCGTGGACGCCGTCGAGACCTGGAAGTGGATCCTGGCGCTGGCCTTCCTGGGCGGGTCCGCCTTCTGCTCCGGCACCGAGACGGCGCTCACCGCGCTCGGCGAGGCGCGCGCCCGCCAGCTGCGCGAGTCCGGCGGCCGGCGGACGCGGCTGCTCTCGGTCTGGATCGAGCACCCGGAGCGGGTGCTCTCGACGCTCCTCATCGGCAACACGCTCGTCAACATCGGGGCCGGCGCCCTGGCCGCCTCGGTGGCGGCCGACCTGGTCCGCGCCGCGCCGAGCTGGTCGGCGGGGACGGTGCTGGCCATCGCCACCGCCCTCACCACCGTCGTCATCCTCTTCTTCGGCGAGATCGTCCCCAAGACGATGGCGAAGCGCCACCCGGTCAGGGTCTCGCTCGCCACCATCCCGGCGGTGCGCGCGCTCAGCTGGCTCATGTGGCCCATCTCGGCCGCCACCACGCGCGCCACCTCGGCCTTCTTCCGGGCCTTCGGGGGCGGCGCCCCGAGCAGCGCCCCGGCCGTCACCAGCGAGGAGATCGAGTACCTCATCGAGATGGGCACCCGCGAGGGCGTGCTCGACGAGGTCAAGGAGGAGCTGCTCAACTCGGTGCTGGAGTTCGCCGACCGGGTGGTGAAGGAGATCATGATCCCGCGCACCCGCATGGTGGCGGTGGATCGCGAGGCGCCTCCCGAGGAGCTGGTGCGCATCGTCACCGAGAACCCCTACAGCCGCATGCCGGTCTTCGAGGGCTCGGTCGACAACGTGGTGGGCATCCTCATGGTGCGGGACATCGTCCACGAGCTGCGCCAGGGCCCCATCAGCGCCGTCAGGCTGGAGGGGCACCTCAAGCCGCCCTTCTTCGTGCCGGAGCAGATGAAGATCTCGCGGCTCCTCAAGGAGATGCAGCGGCGCCACGTCCACCTCGCCATCGTGGTCGACGAGTTCGGCGGCACCTCCGGCATCGTCACGCTGGAGGACGTGCTGGAGGAGATCGTCGGCGAGATCCAGGACGAGGGAGACGCCGAGGCCGCGCCGGTCAAGGCGCTGGGGGACGGCGTCTGGCTGGCCGACGCCGCCGTGCCGCTCCACGATCTGGAGGAGTTCCTCAACGCGCGGCCCGGCCCGCCGGCGGCGGGCGAGGGGAGCGAGGCGCCAGACCGGGTGGAGGTCCGCTTCCCGGCCGAGGGCGACTACGGGACGCTGGGCGGCTTCGTCACCGCCACGGCCGGCCGGGTGCCGCCGGTGGGAGCCACCCTCTCCTGGGAGGGGCTGACCTTCACGGTGCGCGGCGGTGACGAGCGCCGGCTGACGCGGGTCGAGATCACGCGCCGGCCGGCGGTCGAGGCCGGCGGGGCGGAGGCGCCGGCCAGGGCGGCGGCGGCCCCGTGACGGCTCCCCCCGTGAGCGCCCCGACCGCGCCGGGTGGGCTCCCCGACCTGCGCTCCCTCTCCCGGTCGGAGCTGCAGGCGCTGGTGGCCCGCATGGGCGAGAAGCCCTTCCGGGCCCGGCAGCTGCAGCGCTGGCTCCACCGGAACGGGGCGGCCAGCCTGGACGAGATGACCGACCTGTCGCGGGGGTTCCGGGAGGCGCTCCGGCGCCACGCCGCGCTGACCACCCTCACGGCGGCCGACGAGCGGCGCAGCAGCGACGGCACCATCAAGTGGACCTGGCGCACCGCCGACGGAAGGCTCATCGAGTCGGTCTACATGCCGGAGACCGATCGCAAGACGCTCTGCGTCTCCTCCCAGGTGGGCTGCGCCCTGGGCTGCACCTTCTGCATGACCGGCACCATGGGGCTGACCCGCCACCTGACGCCCGGCGAGATCGTCGACCAGGTTCACCGGGCGAACCGGCGGCTCATCGAGCTCGGCGAGGGGCCGGGGCCGCGGCCGCTCACCAACCTGGTCTTCATGGGCATGGGCGAGCCGCTCCACAACTACGAGCACCTCAAGGCCGCGCTGGACCTGCTGCTCGACGAGGACGGGCCCAACTTCTCCCACCGGCACGTCACCGTCTCGACGAGCGGCCTGGTGCCGGTGATGCGTCGGCTCGGCGAGGAGACCCAGGTCAAGCTGGCCGTCTCGCTCAACGCCACCACCGACGCGCAGCGCGACGCCCTCATGCCCATCAACCGGCGCTGGCCCATCGGCGAGCTCCTGCGGGCCTGCCGCGAGCTCCCCATGCGGCAGGGGCGGCGCATCACCTTCGAGTACGTCCTGCTGGGCGGCGTCAACGACGCCGACGAGGACGCCGACCGGCTGGCGCGGCTGCTCCACGGGATCCCGGCCAAGGTGAACCTCATCCCCTACAACGACAACCCCGGGCTGGGCTTCCGGGCGCCGTCGCCGGGGCGGGCCGAGGCCTTCCTGGAGCGGCTGGTGGCGCGCCAGCTCACCGCCGTGATCCGCAAGAACCGCGGGCGCGACATCGCGGCCGCCTGCGGCCAGCTCGCCGCCGAGGGCGCCCGGGGCGCCGGGGCGCCCGGGCCGGCCGGCAACGCGCCGTTGACCGGGCCTGGCGTGCCGGGCTAGGGAACGTCACCCGCCGCCGGTCCCTGGCGGCCCCGAGAGGAAGCACATGTCCCTGCTGGTGGTCGGCTCCGTCGCCCTCGACTCGCTCGAGACCCCCTTCGGCCGCCGCGAGGAGATCCTCGGCGGCTCGGCCTGCTACTTCTCCGCCTGCGCCAGCTACTTCGGCCCGGTGCGGGTGGTGGCGGTGGTCGGCGAGGACTTCCCGCAGGAGCACGTCGACTTCCTGGCCGCGCGGGGCGTCGATCTGGCCGGCCTGGTGCGCAAGCCCGGGCGGACCTTCCGCTGGAAGGGCAAGTACGAGTTCGACCTGAACACGGCCCACACGCTCGACACCCAGCTCAACGTCTTCGCCGACTTCCGGCCGGACCTGCCCGCGGGCTACAGGGACTCGGAGTACGTCTTCCTGGGGAACATCGACCCGGACCTGCAGCGGGCGGTCCTGGACCAGGTGCGCGGGCCGCGCTTCGTGGCCTGCGACACCATGAACTTCTGGATCTCCTCCAAGCGGGAGAGCCTGCTCGAGACGCTGCGCCGCGTCGACCTGCTCTTCGTCAACGACGCCGAGGCCCGCCAGCTCTCCGGCGAGCACAACATCGTCAAGGCGGCGCGCCGGATCCTCTCCTTCGGCCCGCGCGCCGTGGTGGTGAAGCGCGGCGAGTACGGGGCGCTCTACTTCTCGGGGAGCGAGGTCTTCGCCGCCTCCGCCTTCCCGCTGCCGGACGTCTTCGACCCGACGGGCGCGGGCGACAGCTTCGCCGGCGGCTTCATGGGCTACCTGGCCAAGAGCCGCAGCGAGGCCCCGCCCGTCATGCGCCGGGCCATCGTGCTGGGGAGCGTGCTGGCCAGCTACGCGGTGGAGCAGTTCAGCCTGGACCGGCTCCGCAGCCTGACCGGCGACGAGATCCGGGGCCGCTACGCCGAGGCCCGGCAGCTCGCGCACTTCGATGATCTCGAGGTCGACGTGCTGGCCACGGATGGTGGCGGTCGTTGACCCGCGATCCGGGCGCCGGCTACCATCGCCGCCCCTGAGGCGAAATGCGGATCGCGATCCTGAGCGACATCCACTCGAACCTGGAGGCGCTCACCGAGGCGCTCGCCGTCGTCGATCGCGAGCGTCCCGACCTGGTGGTCTGCCTCGGCGACGTGGTGGGCTACGGCGCCAGCGTCAACGAGTGCTGCGCCCTGGTCCGCCAGCGCGCCGCGGTGACGCTGCTCGGCAACCACGACGCCGCCGTCTCCGGGCGGATGGACTACAGCTTCTACTACGACGCCGCGCGCCACGCCCTCGACTGGACCGCAAGTCGCATCGAGGGGGAGCACCTGGAGTGGCTGCGCGGCCTCCCCTTCACGCACCGCCAGGGCGAGATCAGCTTCAGCCACGGCTCGCCCATCTTGCCGGAGGCGTACGAGTACGTCTTCGCGCTGGAGCAGGCCCGCGAGCTCCTGCCGCACCTGGCCGAGCTCGCCGAGGTGAGCTTCGTCGGCCACAGCCACCTGTGCAAGGCCTTCGCCCTGGGCCCGTCCGGTGAGGTGGTCGAGGTGGTCTCGACCCGCTTCGGGCTCCGGCAGGGCTACAAGTACGTCATCTCGGTGGGGTCCGTCGGCCAGCCCCGTGACTGCGACAACCGCGCCTGCTTCGTCATCTACGACGATCGCCGGCGAGAGGTCACCTACCACCGGGTGCCGTACGACATCGAGACCGCGGCGCAGAAGATCTTCGACGCCGACCTGGCGCTCAACTTCGGCAAGCGGCTCTTCCTGGGCGTCTAGGCGGCCACGCCGGCGAGCGGCGCGGGTCAGCGCTCCCCGGCCGGCGGGCCGCGCAGCAGGCTGAGGTGCCCCGCGGCCGCGAGGCCGGTCACCGTCCCGTCGGCCTCCAGCGCGGCGATGGAGAGCCGGCCGCTCGCCAGCAGCCGCTGCGGCGCCAGCCCCGCCACCGCCCCGAGCAGCCGCCCCTCGTCGGGGGAGAGCAGGCTGACGCCGTCGCGGGCCGCCACCACCACCCCCCGAGCCAGTGCCGGCGTCGCGCTCCCGGAGGCCGAGCCGGGAGGCAGGCTCCAGGCGATCCGGCCGTCCGCCTCGAGCCGCACCAGCGCGCCGGAGCCGTCGCCGGCCAGCAGCGTCCGGCCCGCCACGGCCAGGCGCGGCGTGCCGGCCAGCGGCGCCTCCACCTCCCAGGCGCGGCCTGACCCGGGGCGCACCAGGATGACCACCGCGGCGCCGCCGGAGCGGCCGGCCAGGGCCACGCCGCCGGCGAAGCGGAGCAGGGGGCCCACCGGCACCACGTCGAGCGGGACCTCTCCGCGCCGCCGGCCGGAGCCGGGTTCGACGAACAGGAGGGCCGCGCCGGAGCCGGCCGCGTGGAGCGAGGCGAGCGCCCGGCCGAGCAGGAGCGGGGGCGCCAGGGCCGGCCCCGGGGTGCGCAGCCGCCAGGCGATGCGACCGTCCAGGTCGAGCCCGTAGAGGAGGCCCGAGCCGGTGCCGGCCGCGACCAGCGGGCCGAAGGCGGCCAGGGCCAGGCCGTCGCCGCCTGGCAGCTCGACGCGCCAGCGGAGCGCGCCGCTGCCGGGCTCGAGCGCCGAGAGGGCGTCAGCCTCGCCCAGCAGGAGCAGCCCCCCGCGGCCCCCGGCCGCGCCTGTGGGGAGGGCGTCCGGGAGGGGCCGGCTCCACCGCTCCCGCCCGGAGCCGGGCTCCAGGGCCGAGAGCCGGTCCCCGCGGCGCACCAGCAGGAGCCCCGCGGCCAGCGCGCCCCAGTCGGCGCCGGGGGCGCGCCAGGCGCGCGGGCCATGCCGTCCCACCACGCCCTCCTCCCCGAGGGCGACCAGGCCGGCGCCGGCCTGCACGAGGCCCGGACCGACGGGCCGGCCGACGTGGTCGTGCCAGGAGACCCGGATCGAGATGCGGCGGAGCTCGCCCGGCCCGAGCGGGCGGCGGGAGGGGCCCGGCACGGCCGGCGGCCGGGGCGACGGGGCCGGGGAGGCGTGCAGGTCGCCGAGCGCCAGCTCCGCCAGCCGCTGCTCGGCCGCAGCCGC
>JAJYAW010000227.1 GCA_021779335.1 Myxococcales bacterium
CCGCCGGGGACGGCCGCCGGCCGCTGGTCGCTGCGCGCCCAGCTCTCCGCCACCTTCTCGGACCTGCCGGCCGCGCTCCGCCGGCGCGCCGTCACCGCCACCAGCGGCGACCTCGCCGTCCAGGCCGAGGCGGACGGGACCGCGGCCGGCGGCCGGGCCACGCTCCGCGGCACCCTGGCCGGGCTGGTGCTGCGCGGCGCCCCGCTGGGGGACGAGCCGGTGGGTCCACTCGACGCCTCGGGCGACGCCACGCTCGAGCTCTCCACGGCCCAGCGCCGGCTCCGGCTCCGACACGCCGTCCTCCGCCCGGCCGGCCCGCTCGTCATCGAGGCGAGCGGCGGCGTCGTCGACGCCGGCGACGACCCCTTCGAGCTCGACGTGACCGTCCCCCCGGTCGACTACGCCGCGCTGCTGGCCGCGCTGCCGCGCGCCTTCGCCCCGGGGCCGGACGCGCCGCGCCCCGCCGGCGCGGTGGGCGGCACCCTCTCGCTCTCGGGACCGCTGCGCGCCCCGGAGGCCTGGGCCATCCACGCCGACGTGGACCTGGCGGGGCTGCGGGAGGCCGCCCGGCGCGCCCCGCCCTCCCCGCTGCGCGCCCCCTTCACCGTCCGCCCCGCCGGCGACGACGGGCCGGCCATCCTCATCGGCCCGGCCAACCCGGACTTCGTGCCCATCGCCGAGCTCCCCGAGCACGTGGTCCGCGCCATCACCACCAGCGAGGACGCCGGCTTCTTCGCCCACCACGGCTTCGACTTCGACGAGCTGCGCAACGCGCTCCTGGCGGGCCTGCGGGCGGGGCGGCTGGAGCGCGGCGGGTCGACCATCACGCAGCAGCTGGCCAAGAACCTCTACCTGTCTCGGGACCGGACGCTGGCCCGCAAGGCGCGCGAGGCGCTCATCACGGTGGCGCTGGAGGGGACGGTGCCCAAGGCGCGGCTCCTCGAGATCTACCTCAACCTCATCGAGTGGGGGCCGGGCCTGCACGGCATCGGCCCGGCGGCGCGCCACTACTTCGGCGAGGACGCCCGCGCGCTCACGCCGCGCGAGGCCTGCTTCCTGGCCACGCTCATCCCCAGCCCGCTCCGCTCGCACGCGGCGCTGGCCGCCGGCGTGCCGGTGCAGCGCTGGGACGAGCGGATCGACGACCTCCTGCTCAAGCTGCGCGCCACCGGCGTCATCGACGACGAGACCCTGGCCCGCGAGCTCGCGGCGCCGCTCCCGCTGGCGGCCTGGGTGCCGCGCCCCGCGCCGGGCACCGAGCCCCCGGGCGAGCCGCCCCCGCCGGACGCCGACGAGCCCTCAGGCGGCTGAGCCGCCCGCCCCGGCCGCCGCCAGGCGCGCCTTCTCCCAGCCCAGCCACGCCTCCCAGGCCCGGCAGGCGGCCCAGGTGACGGCCACCATGACCGCCATGGCCCAGCCCAGCGCCGGGAAGGCCAGCGCGCTCACCAGACCGAGCCTGGTGGGGACGCCGCCGTACGTGAGCAGCACCGACGAGATGTAGCCCGTCAGCGACTGCCGGCCCAGCAAGGTGAGCCAGCGCAGCGCCGGCTCGACGAACCCCGGCAGGAGCTGGAGGCCGCCGGTGAGCGCCAGGTGGAGGGCGAGCCGGGTCATGAACCAGGCCGGCGCGTCGGCCCGCCAGAGAACGCTGCCCGGGACCGGCTGCAGGATCCAGGGGGCCGCGAACCGCCCGAAGAGGAAGACGCCGAGGGCCAGCAGCAGGAAGGTGAAGGGGCGGTCCGCGCCGGTGGCGAGCGGCGCCACGGCCGCGCCCGCCAGCAGGAAGGCCACCCAGTTGAAGAGCGAGAACTGGGCGCGCGGCGGCACGCCGGAGAGGTAGGCGAACGGCACGTCGAGGAGCTTGGCCACCGGGTGGGTGGCCAGCGTCTCGAGGAACGGCGCCTGGTCGCGGGCGCGCAGCGCCTCGGTCACCCAGGGGGCGGCGAAGACCACCAGCAGCGCGGCGCCGGCGGTGAGGGCCACGCCCACCAGGCGCGGGCGCCCCACCGAGAGCCACGCCGAGAGCATCATGCCGATCGCCAGGATGTTGAGGACGTCCACCTTGACGACGTCGTGCCAGTACGGCCCGCGCCAGGCGCCGCGCCAGAGGAAGGAGATCAGGACCAGCGCCAGGCCGCCCCAGACCGCCAGCCGGGGGCGGCGCGGGTGCCAGGCCCCCAGCTTCACCGCCAGCGTCATGCCGAAGCCGGCCGCGGCGAGGACGTCCACGCCGAGGACGTAGGGGAAGCCCCAGGTCGGGCTGCCGAGGACGATGGCCGCGAGGTAGGAGAAGAGCCGGAAGAGGTAGCTGACGCCGAGCAGCCAGAGCCCGCGCCCCACCGCGGCGCGCCGGCGCGCCACCGGGTCGAGCCCCTTGCGGGCGTGGGCCTCGTCGGCCAGCGCCTGCGAGAGCCCCGCCATGAAGAGGAACCCGGGCGCGGCGAGGCCGCCCAGGTACAGGAGCAGGTCGTAGAGCCGCTCGTGCCCCACCCGCCCGCCCGGGATGATCCAGGCGTCCAGGATGTGGACCTCGATCATGAACAGCACGGCGAGGCCGCGCTGCCAGTCGAGCCAGTGCTTCCGCCTGGGCGGGCTCACCGCGGCGCCTCCGTCCGGCGGGTCCGGCCGCGGTTCACTTGTCGCGGTAGGTGATGCGCCCGCGCGTCAGGTCGTACGGCGACAGCTCGAGCTTGACGCGATCGCCCGGGATGATGCGGATGTGGAACTTCTTCATCTTGCCCGAGGCATAGGCCAGCACCACCGGCCCCTGGTCCACCTTGACCCGGTACATGCCGCCCGCGAGGGCCTCGTCGACCGTGCCCTGGACCTCGATGCCTGCTTCCTTCTCGCTCACTGAAGTCTTCCCTTCCTGCGCCGGGCCCGGATTGGTCCGGGTTCCCGATACACCAAGAGCGGCCTCGGTGGAGTCCGAGGCCGCTCGAGGCCCTTCAGGTGCCCCTTGTACTATGGGCGGCGGACGTTTGCCGCCTGAAGCCCCTTCGGGCCCTTCGTGATGTCGAACACCACCTGCTCTCCCTCCTTCAGGGTGCGGAACCCCTCCATCGTGATGGCGGTGTGGTGGACGAACACGTCCTCGCCGCCCTCCTGGGAGATGAAGCCAAAGCCCTTCGCATCATTGAACCATTTCACGGTACCGTTCGCCATCGCTTCACTTTCCTTGTGCTGCGCCTTGGGGGGAGAGGAACCGGGCCGTGCTTCTGGCCCTCCGGCGAAGGGCACACGCCGCTCACCGTGAAGGCGAAATATCCCGAGTCCAATCTGGGGCGTCAAGCGCCATCCAGCCGTGTTGACGGCCCCTTCATGGACCCTACCAGTCGCCTTTCGCGGCTCCCCCACCCGCGATGGCCGCGAGCAGCGCGCGGGCCCTGAGCCCCGCCCCGCACGCCTCCCCCGCCAGCGAGGCGAGCAGCGCGCGGGCCTGCTCCCGCTCCTCGGGGAAGGGCAGGAGCCCCTCGGCCCGCGCCAGCCTCGCGTCGGCCTGCGCCGGGGCGAGCGAGCCGGCCACCTCGGCGCAGAACCGGGCCGCCAGCGGCTGCCCGAGCGCGCGGTGCGCCCGGGCCAGCAGCAGCCAGGCCCCCACGGCGCGAGGGTTGGCGACCACCAGCCCCTCCAGGATGACGCGCGCCGGATCCGCGCGCCCCGCCTCGAGCTCGTCCTCGGCGACCCTGGCGATGGCCCCGGCCAGCTCGGCGGTCATGCCGAGCGCCTCGGCGAGCGTCCCCGCCGCCTGCACCTCGTTCGCGTCCATGGCGGTCACCTGAGGTTCTGGATGCAGGTCATGCGCGAGTCGTGCATGGCCTTGAGCATGTTGCTGAAGAGCGAGAAGAGCTCCTTGTCCCGATCCTGCAACCGCTGCAGCTCCATGAGCTGCGCCTTCTCGCTGGTCCCGCCCGCGCTGGCCGCGCCGGCGGTGCCGCTGCTGCCGGCGGTGCCGCTGCCGGCGGAGGTGCTCGCCGACGTCCCGCCGCCCAGCCCGACCATCGAGGCCAGGCCCGAGAGGTCGACCTGCACGTCGCGCGTGATGAGCCCGCCGACGGTCGGCCCGAGCTGCGAGGCGAGCGCCCCGAGCGCCGGCCCGCCCACCGCGGTGGCCGCCGCGGCCAGCACCGGCCCGGAGACCTGCTGCACGATCTTCTTCAGGGTGGCGTCGCCCACCAGCTGCGAGGCCATGCCGAGCGGCGGCAGGATGGTCTTGGCCAGGCTCCAGATGCTGACCTTCCTGGCCGCCGGCTTCGCGGCGCTCGAGGTGGTCGCGCCGGCGCCCGCCGCGGTGCTCCCCGGCGCCATCTTCTCCATCTGGGCGAGCAGATCCTGCTCCGACTTCGTCATGGCCAGGCCGATGAAGCGCGACAGCTTCTCCTCGATGGAGAGCCTGGGATCGCGCAGGAAGGCGTAGTCGGCCGGCAGCCTGGTGGCGTAGCCGGTCGCCTTGGCGGTGGGGGTCTTGGTGGTGGTCGCCTTCTTGGTGCTGGTCGCCTTCTTGGCGGCGGCCGTCGTCTTGGCGGCGGGCTTGGCCGTGGTCTTGGCGGTGGGTGTGGCGCTCCCGGGCCCGCTCGCCTTCGCGGCCTTGGACGCCGCGCCGGCGACGAGCTCGAGGGGCAGCGTGGCGCCGCCGGTGAGGACTGCACTGATGCTGGGCATGTGGACCTTCCTCCGTGGTTGGGCGGCCGCGCCGCCGCTCCGCCAGCAGAGCGCGCGCCGTGCCAGCGCCGGACCCCGTGGCGGCGGGGGGTTGCGCGCCTGGCGGGGTCCGTCGCCGCGACGCCGGTCCGCGCCGCGGACGGCCCCGGGCCATGCCGGCGCCGCTAGGCGTTCGCCGAAGCGCCGCAGTAGACTGCCCCCTCCGTCCCGGTCCGGAGGCGCGCTGAGAGGCTTCACCCCCACCATCCACCTGGACCCCGAGAGCCGCGCACCGGTCTACCTCCAGATCGCGGCGGCGCTCATGGCCGAGATCCACCGCGGGCGCTTCAAGCCCGGGGACCGGCTCCCGGGCTACCGCTCGCTCGCCGAGAGCATGGGCGTGAGCAAGAACACGGCCCTCGCCGCCTACCGCGAGCTGCAGGCGGAGGGGTGGGTGCAGTCCTCCGTGGGCGGGGGGAGCGCCGTGGCGCCCGACCCGCCGCGCCACCTCCCCGGCGCCGCCGCGGCGCCGCTCGCCCCGACCCAGGCCCAGCCGGGGTTCGACCTGGTGGGCGACGCTCCCACCCCCGGCGCGCCTGCGCCGGGCGGCGTCCTCAAGGTCGGCAGCGGCCTGCCCGATCCGCGCCACCTGCCGAGCGCGGTGCTGGCGCGGGCCTACCGCCGCGCGCTCCTGGTGAACCCCAAGGCCTCGCTCGGCGTCGAGGACTCGCAGGGCCTCCCCAGGCTCCGCGGGGCGCTGGCACGGCTCCTGGCCACCACCCGCGG
>JAJYAW010000228.1 GCA_021779335.1 Myxococcales bacterium
CTGCCCGGCCCCGGACTCGGGCGGCAGCAGGCCCACGAGATCGTAGACCAGCTGCTCCAGCGCCTCGACGTCCCCCTGCACCGCCGCGGCGCCGCCGGGGGGGTAGACGTCGTGCAGCAGCTCGGCCCGGAACTCGCGGAAGGGGAGGCCGCGCTCCAGCTCCTCGACGAGCCGGACCCGCGCCGCGCCCTGCAGCACGAGGTCGATGGTGCCGTCCTGGTGGCGCTCCTCCGCCACTACCAGGCCGGCGCCGGCCACCGGGCGCAGCCGCGCCCGCGAGGCCATGGCCTCCTCGGGATCGACGAGGGTGGGCACGGCCAGGACCCGGTCGCCGTCGAGGACGGCGGCGGCCAGGGCCCGGTAGCGCGGCTCGAAGAGGTGGAACGGGGCCGGCGCGCCCGGCAGCAGGACCACGCCCGGCAGGGGAAAGACCCTGAGGGCGGTGCACGCGCCGGCGAGCACCGCCCCGGGATCCCGCGGAGCGTGGCGCTCCGCGGTCAAGCTAGGTGCCCTTGACGTTCGACTCGATGCGCATCCCGTAGAACGACCGGTAGACGAACACCAGCGCCACGGCGAGGAAGACGAAGGAGAGGGCGATGCGGAGCGCGCCCTGCCCGCCCGCCGTCATCTGCAGGGCCAGCTCGACGGCCAGCAGGCCGAAGAGGGTGGTGAACTTGATGACCGGGTTCATGGCCACCGAGGAGGTGTCCTTGAAGGGGTCGCCGACGGTGTCGCCCACCACGCAGGCGTCGTGCAGCGGCGTGCCCTTGGCCTTGAGCTCGGTCTCCACGATCTTCTTGGCGTTGTCCCAGGCGCCGCCGGCGTTGGCCATGAAGAGCGCCTGGAAGAGGCCGAAGAAGGCGATGGAGATGAGGTAGCCGATGAAGAAGTACTCGTCGAGGAAGGCGAAGGACAGGGTGGCGAAGAAGACCACCATGAAGATGTTCCACATGCCCTTCTGGGCGTAGACGGTGCAGATCTCGACGACCTTCTTCGAGTCCTCCACCGAGGCCTTCTCCACCCCCTCCAGCTTGATGTTGGCCTTGATGAACTCCACGGCGCGGTAGGCGCCGGTGGAGACGGCCTGGGTGGAGGCGCCGGAGAACCAGTAGATGACCGACCCGCCCAGCAGCAGGCCGAGCAGGAACATGGGCTCCAGGATGGAGAAGTGGCCGGCCACGCCGTCCAGCAGGGCCTGGAGCGAGCGGAGGTCGAGGGCGCCCGCGGCCGCGCTGGAGCCGGCGTTCATCTTGGCGATGGTGACGATGATCGAGAAGATCATGGTGGTGGCGCCCACCACGGCGGTGCCGATGAGCACCGGCTTGGCGGTGGCCTTGAAGGTGTTGCCGGCGCCGTCGTTCTCCTCGAGGAACTCCTTGCCCTTCTCGAAGTTGGGCTCGAAGCCGAAGTCCTTCTTCACCTCGGCCTTGATGTCCTTGACGTTCTCGATGAGCGAGAGCTCGTAGACCGACTGGGCGTTGTCGGTGACCGGGCCGTAGGAGTCGACCGCGATGGTGACCGGGCCCATGCCGAGGAAGCCGAAGGCCACCAGGCCGAAGGCGAAGACGGCCGGCGCGGCCATGATGGCGGTGAAGCCGGTGGTGGTGGAGACCAGGTAGGCCATGCCCATGAGGGTGGCCATGACCAGGCCGAGCCAGAAGGCGGAGAAGTTGCCGGCGGTGAGGCCCGCCAGCACGTTGAGGGAGGCGCCGCCCTCCTTGGAGGCGGTCACCACCTCGCGCACGTGGCGGGAGTTGGTGGAGGTGAAGACCTTGACCATCTCCGGGATGATGGCGCCGGCCAGGGTGCCGCAGGTGATGATGAGCGAGAGCTTCCACCACAGGGTGGTGTCGCCGTTCAGGTCGTGGATGAGCAGGTAGGAGACCACGAAGGTGAGCACCACCGAGACGATGGAGGTGAGCCACACGAGCTGGGTGAGCGGCTGCTCGAAGTCCATCTTGTCCGCGGCCAGGAAGCGGCTCTTGGCGATGGCGTCGTTGACCCAGTAGGAGCCGACCGAGGCGATGACCATCATGATGCGCATGGCGAAGATCCAGACCAGCAGCTGGCTCTGGATGTTGGCCGGCGCGACCGCCAGCAGGATGAAGGAGATGAGCGCGACGCCGGTCACGCCGTAGGTCTCGAAGCCGTCGGCCGACGGGCCCACCGAGTCGCCGGCGTTGTCGCCGGTGCAGTCGGCGATCACGCCGGGGTTGCGGGCGTCGTCCTCCTTGATCTTGAAGACGATCTTCATGAGGTCGGAGCCGATGTCGGCGATCTTGGTGAAGATGCCGCCGGCGATGCGCAGCGCCGAGGCGCCCAGCGACTCGCCGATGGCGAAGCCGATGAAGCACGGGCCGGCGATGTCGCCCATGAAGAGGAGGATGAAGAGCATGATGAGCAGCTCGACGCTGATGAGCATCGTGCCGATCGACATGCCCGCCTGCAGCGGGATGGCGTAGGTGGGGAAGGGCTTGCCGCGCAAGCTCGCGAAGGCGGTGCGGCTGTTGGCGTAGGTGTTGACGCGGATGCCGAACCAGGCCACGCCCGACGACCCGAGGATGCCGATGACCGAGAAGGCCAGGATGATGGCCACCTTGCCGGCGGTGAAGCCCTCGGTGAGGAAGCCGAAGTAGGCCACGATGATGACGGCGATGAAGGCCCACAGGACGGCGATGAACTTGAACTGCGTCATCAGGTACGTCTTGGCCGTCTCGTAGATGAGCTCGGAGATCTCGAGCATCGACCGGTGCACCGGCAGGTTCTTGAGCCGGGCCGAGGTGGTGAGGCCGAAGACCAGGCCGGCGGCCGAGACGGCGAGGCCGATGGCGAGCAGCCAGGAGCCGCTGATGGCGCCGCCGAGGAACCGCTCGGCGCCGAGGTCGGGCAGCTTGAGGTTGGCCTCGCCGCCGGAGGCGACGACGAGCGACGTGAGGAGGCTGGACGGGTTCATGGCGTGGGCGTTTCCCTCTCCGGGATCTCGAGAATCTCTACGAAAAATCGGCCGTCCACCCCCGCGGGGGCCGGCCGAAGAGCGTGCGGGTGGCGGAATCTACTAGGGGCGAAGCGGACTTGTCCAGTCTGCGCCTGCGCCGGCGGACGGTCGAGCGGCGCGCTACCCGCCGCCGGGGGTGGTGGCCGCCGCCGACCCCGAGCCGACGTCCAGCGCGGCGAAGTTGAGGTTGAAGTAGCCGGCCACGCCGCAGGAGTACATGACCCGCTTGACGATGCGGAACGGCACCTTCTGGTCGGCCTGGATGTTGACGAGGCCGTCCCACTTGGTGCCCGGGTCGGACTGGTGGATGAAGTCCCAGCGCTTCTTCTCCTCGCGCAGCCGCTCCTCGAGCGCGGGGATGTCGAGGTAGCCGGGGTCGCGGTCCAGGTCGGCCACGTCCGCCACCTTCTGCCCGGTCACCACCACCTGGTCGGCGGAGATGGCCACCGTGGGGGCCGGCTCGATCATCTGGCCGTGCCGCGCCTCCGGCAGGCGCACGTCCTTCTGCATGTAGAGCACCTCGCCGGTGGCGCTGAACTGCTGCAGGAGGAAGATGACGAGCATCGTCATCATGTCCACCATGGGCACCACGTTGAGGTCGGCGTTGGTGGGCTTGCGGCCGCGGACCATCTTCCCGCCCAGCACCTTGGAGTGCTGGAAGCGCTTGGCGGGCCGCTTGCCGGGGGTGACGATGGCCACGGGCTAGACCCCCGCCACGCTGACCTGGGCCAGGCCGGCGGCCAGGCAGGCGTCGATGACGTGGACCAGGTCGCCGTAGGGCACGGTGTCCTCGGCGGTGACGATGATGGAGGCCTGGTCGGGGTACTCGCCCTTGACCGCCTTGAGCCGCGTGGCGAGCGCCTTCAGGTCCTGCGTCACCACCCCCTCGGCGCTCCGGCCGAGGCTGGGGATGTCGAAGGTGGCGTCGCCCACCGCCAGCGCCATGCCCCGCTCGCCCACCGCCAGCGTGACCGCCAGCGCCTTCTGCTGGAGCTGGTCCAGGGTGGCGTCCTGCGGGGCGCCGGTGCCGAGCTGCTGCACCTGCAGCCGCGAGATCTGGGTCCAGACCGCGGTGAAGAGGAGGAAGGAGATGCAGCAGGAGAGCAGGTCGATGGCCGGCACGACGTTGATGGTCGCGTCGAGGGCCTTCTTCTTCCTGCCGTGACCGCCGCCCTGCTCGGGCATCGCGCCGCCGCCCATGGCCTACCTCCCTTCCGCGTGGGGCCTGCCGGTCGCCGCCCTGGCCGGGCGGGCCGGCCGGCGCCGGGGTGGAGCCGCTACTCCGCCGCCAGGGTGGCCGGCATGCGCATCTTCTCCTTGTTGGCGACGATCAGGTTGAGCACCGAGACGCTGCTCTCGTTGATGTCGTCCACCATGATCTGCGTGCGCCCCTGCAGCACCGAGTACATGACCAGGGCCACGATGCCGACCAGCAGGCCGAAGGCGGTGCAGTTCATGGCCTCGGAGATGGAGTTGGCCAGGATGGTGGCCTTGTCGGCCGGGTTGGCGTTGGCCACGGCGCCGAAGGCGTGGATCAGGCCGATGATGGTGCCGAGCAGGCCGAGCAGGGTGGAGACGTTGCCCAGCATGGCGAGGTAGCCGGTGCGCCGCTCGATGCGCGGCGACTCCCGCAGGGTGGCCTCGTCCATGGCGGCCTGCACGTCCTCCTCGCCCTTGGGCACGTTGATGAGGCCGGCCTTGATGACCGAGACGAGCGGCGTCTTCTTCTGCGCGGCGCAGAAGGCGATGGCCTTGTCGAGGTCGCCCGCGTAGATGTGCGGCTTCAGGCCCCGCAGGAAGGCCTCCTTGTCGATGTTCGCCTTGAGGTACAGGACCACCACCCGGTCGATGAGGACCGCCAGGGTGAAGACCAGGCAGATCAGGATGAAGTGCATCCCGACGCCGCCGTCGTTGTACGACTTCATCAGGCCGCCGATGAATCCGCCCATGGTGAAGGCCTCCGCCGTTCGGGGCCGCGCGCCGCGCCATCCTTGCGGTTGCTCGCGCCTGACCCCGGGTTACCCATCCCGTAGCACGGGAATTTCCCCCGCGTCAACGCGAGGTTGGGCGACTTGTGCCCACATCGCGGGACAGGCCTGGATCCGCGCGCCTGGCCGGCCGCCGCCCGGCCGCCGCCCGGCCGTCACCCGGACCGTCGGTCGCATCGCCGGCCGGGACGCCGGGAGGCGCCTCCGGCGCGTTGCCTCGAGCCGAGCCGAGGGCATACCCTCCGGCGCACCGACATGCCCCGCCGCGCCGCCTACGCCCCGTACCGGCTCTCCCCCGGCCTCCTGCCCGAGGAGGCGGTGCGCGCCGGCGCCGCCGCCCTGGCCGGCCCGCTGGTGGTCTCCACCGCCGACCCGCTCCCCTCCGCGCTGGTGGCCGCCGCCCTGGCCGAGCTGCCG
>JAJYAW010000229.1 GCA_021779335.1 Myxococcales bacterium
CGGTCGATGCTCAGGGGACCAGGAGCAGCCGCCACCCGCCCTCAAGGAGCGCCAGACCATGAACCTCACGCCCCGCAGCATCCTCGCCGTGCTCGCCCTGACCCTCACGCTCGGCGCCGCCGCCGCGCGCGCCGAGGAGGCCAGGGTCCCGGTCACCGCCGCCGACCACCTGGCCATGGCCAGGAGCTACGCCGGGAAGGCCACCGCGGCCCGCGCCGAGGCGGCCTACCACCAGGAGATGGCCAAGGCGTACGCCAAGGAGCACCCGGACCGGAAGAGCGGCGCGCGCAACCCGTGGACGGTGGAGATGGAGAAGCACTGCAAGGCCATCGAGCAGGACGCCGTGAAGCTCGCGGCCGACGACGAGTGGGCCGCCAGGTTCCACGAGCTCCGCGCCAAGGAGCTGGAGGGGAAGTGAGCCGCGCCGAAAGGCGCCGCATCCAGCCCCCGCAACCGTCGTCCCCACCAGGAAGCGTTCGAAGCCCTCCCTGACCGATCCACCAGAGGCCACCCTTGCTGCTCGCCCTGACCTACCTCCTCCTCGCCGCCCAGCCGAGCCCGGCGCCCTCGCCAGCGCTGCCTGCGCTCGAGCTGCGGCGCTCCTCCGAGCAGTCCCGGCAGGACCAGCCGGCCGCGCTGCCCGCGCCCCTCTCGCCGCCCGACCTCGCCGCCCGGGACCTCGCCCCCGCCTCGCGTCCCCGTCTGCCGGCCCCGGAGCGCGGCTCCGGCGACGGGGACCACCCCGACCACATGTCCCCGATGTGGATCGTGATGGGGGGTGTGATGGTGGCCATGATGGTCGGCGTGGGCGTCTACGCCATGAGCCACGGCAGGGGTGCGGCCGCGACCGCCCGCTCGACGGGCCTGACCGGTCCGGCGGCACGCGCCGTTCCCGTCGCGGCGCCGGGCGGAGGATGAGGCCGGCGCTCCGGCCGCCCGGCCGCCCCTGAACCAGGGTGCGCGATTCGCGATCGCCTTCGGCGCCGCGAAGCGCACCCTGGTTCAGTCGATCTTGCCGGGGGCTGCGCCCCCGCCCCGCCGGCAGAGCCGTCGGGGCCCCACCCCAGGAAACGGCCTCGTGCTCTCTGTTTCCGAATCGTGCTCGGCCGTTTAGCGCCCCGCCCCGCGGCCCGGGCCCTGGAGGGCCGCGCCCAGCCCGGCCACCCGCCCCACCATGCCGAGCTCCAGCCGCTTGGCCGCGATCCAGGCCACCCAGGCGTCCATCCCCTCGCCGGTGCGGGCCGAGACCTTGAGCGCCCTGGGCGTGGGCATGACCCGCGCCAGCGCGTCCTCCAGCCTGGCCATGTCGAAGTCCAGGTGCGGGATGAGGTCGCACTTGGAGATGAGGACCAGGTCGGCCTCCAGGAACATGGTCGGGTACTTGAGCGGCTTGTCCTCGCCCTCGGTCACCGAGAGCACCACCACGCTGGCCGCCTCGCCGAGGTCGTAGATGGCCGGGCAGACCAGGTTGCCCACGTTCTCTATGAAGAAGACGTCGGTCTGCTGCCACGGCAGGTCGTGGAGCGAGCGGTGCACCAGCTCCGCGTCCAGGTGGCAGGCCTGCCCGGTGGTGATGGCGCGCGAGGGGATGCCGGCCTTCTGGAGCCGGACCGCGTCGTTGTCGGTGGCGAGGTCGGCCGAGACGGCGCCGAGCCTCCAGCCCCTGGCGGCTGCGGCGCGCGCCGTCGCCTCCAGCACCGCCGTCTTGCCGGCGCCGGGCGAGCCCATCAGGTTGAGGGCCAGCACCCCCGCCTCCAGGAAGTGCTCCCGGTTGTGGCGCGCGGTCCGGTCGTTGCCGGCCAGGATCTTCTCGTGCAGCTCCACCGGGACCAGCTCCGTGTCACCGCAGCCACAGGTCGTGCACATCAGGGCACCTCCAGGTCGACGGCGTCGAGGGTGAGGGCGTCGGAGCCCTCGTCCAGCCGGGCCGGCTCGCCGCAGGCCGCGCAGCGGAGCACCTCGCCGCGCGGGATGGGGGCGCGGCAGCGCGAGCAGGTCCAGCTGGCCGGGACCCGCCGCAGGGTGAGCGGCGCCTGCGCGCAGATGGTCCCGGCCCGGAAGGTGTCGTAGGCGGTCTGGAAGAGCTCGGGGTCCACCCCGGCCAGCTCGCCCACGCGCACCGACAGGCCGTGCACGGCCAGGGCGCCGCGCTTGCGGGCCTCGGCCTCCACCCGGCCGATGAGCGCCTCCACCAGCGAGTACTCGTGCATCGCGTCTTCTCCTCGAGCGGGGGGCGCGCCGCCTAGCAGATGCGGGGCAGCAGCTCCCCCTCCGGCTCGGTGAGGAGGCGGCGGCCCAGGCCGGTGTCGAGGATGACCGAGCCGGGCCGCTCGGCGATGGCGTGGCCGAAGACGGCGGCGTCGCGCCCCAGCGGGTGGGCGCGCAGCGCCGCCAGCACCCGCTCGACCGAGGCGGCGCGCACGCCGATGACCGCCTTGCCCTCGTTGGCCACCAGCAGGGGGTCGATGCCCAGCATGTCGCAGGCGGCCCGCACCTGGTCGCGCACCGGGACCTGCGCCTCCTCCACGACGATGCCCACCTTCCCCTTGGCCGCCATCTCGTGGAGCGCGCCGGAGACGCCGCCGCGGGTCGGGTCCTTCATGGCCACCACGTCGTCGCCGCCGGCCAGGAGCGCCGCGCGGACGAGGCCGTTGAGGGGGGCCACGTCGGAGCGCAGGTCGCCCTGCAGGCCGAGGTCGTGGCGCCGGGACATGACGGCCATGCCGTGGTCGCCCACGTGGCCGGTGATGATGAGCGCGTCGCCGGCGCGCAGGCCGGCGTCGCTGACCACCCGGCGTGTCAGCGCCACGCCGGTGGTGTTGAGGACGATGCCGTCCAGCTCGCCCTTGCCCATCACCTTGGTGTCGCCGGTGACGAAGGGGGCGCCCGCCTCGAGCGCGGTGGCCTTGAGCGAGTCGCGGACGCGCACCAGGTCGGCCAGCGGGAAGCCGTCCTCCAGGACGACGGCGCAGGTGAGCCCGAGCGGCTCGGTGGCGCCCATCATGGCGAGGTCGTTGACGGTGCCGGAGACGCTGAGGCGCCCGATGTCGCCGCCGGGGAAGAAGATGGGGTGGACCACGTGCGAGTCGGTGGTGACGACCAGCCACTGGTCGCCCACCCGGAGGGCGGCGCCGTCGTCCAGCGCGGCGAGGCCGATGCCGTCCACCGGCGAGGCCAGCTCCAGGAAGACGTCCTCGATGAGCTGGCGCATGGCGCGCCCGCCCGAGCCGTGCTTCAGGCCGATCTTCGCTCCGGGCTTCTCCATCTCGTGCTCGCTCCTTGGGCCGGGCCTAGCCCCGCCCGGCGGCGCGCCCCTCGACGCGGCGCAGGTCGGGGGCGCCCCCGTAGGTGTGCCAGATGCGGCAGGTCCCCTCGGAGGAGACCATGCAGGCGCCCACCGGCGCCTCGGGCACGCAGGCCCGGCCGAAGAGCGGGCAGTCGTGCGGCGCGGCCAGGCCCAGCATGATGGGGCCGCACAGGCAGTCGCGCTCCAGGCCGGCCGCCGCGTCGTCGCG
Organism: Myxococcales bacterium; assembly: GCA_021779335.1. GTDB lineage: Bacteria > Myxococcota > Myxococcia > Myxococcales > Anaeromyxobacteraceae > JADKCZ01. The sequence goes on from JAJYAW010000229.1 coordinate 3,516, forward strand.
CACGCCGCTCACGTCCGGCTCGAGCCGCCGGCGCGCGTCGAGGTGCGCCCACTCCGGCCGGAGGTCCAGGTTGCCGTCGGGCACCTCGCCGATGCCGCGCCACGTGCCCGCCCTGGGCTGGAAGACCTTCCAGAGCACCTGCTGGGCCGGCAGGTTCCCCTCGCGCGAGACGCAGCGCGGGTAGGCGTTGAAGACCTCGGGCCGCCCCTCCCGGATCAGGTCGGTCAGCTTGACGATGGCCGCCAGGATGTCGAGCGGCTCGAAGCCGGCCACCACCACCGGCGCCCCGGTGCGGGCCGCGAAGGGCTCGAAGAGGGCGTGGCCGGTGATGATGGCGGCGTGGCCGGCGGCCAGGAACCCCTCGATGGCCGACGCCTTGGAGCGCGACACCACCTCCATGGCGGCCGGCACGTACTTGTGGACCGAGAGGATGGAGAAGTTCGCGGGCAGCTCGCCGAGCGCGACGGCGGCGGTGGCCACCGCGGTGGTCTCGAAGCCGGAGGCCATGAAGACCACCTCGTCGGCCGGGTGGGCCCGGGCCACGTCCACCGCCTGGGCCACCGAGTAGACCACGTGCACCCGGGCGCCGTCGGCCTGGGCGTCGGCCAGGCTGCGCGAGGTGCCGGGGAGCCGCAGCATGTCGCCGTAGGTGCAGACGTGCGCGCCGCCCTGCGCCAGCGCCACCGCCTCGTCCACCTCCGGGCCGTCGGTGACGCAGACCGGGCAGCCCGGCCCCATGATGAGCCGGAGCTGCGGCGGCAGCACGGCGCGCAGGCCGAAGCGGGCGATGGCCTGCTCGTGGCTGCCGCACACGTGCATGACCGAGACCTCGCGGCCGATGGCGTCGAGGTTGCGCTGCATGGCGTCGGCCAGCGCGCGCGCCCTGGCCGGGTCGCGGAACTTGAGCTCGAGCGTCAGGTCCTTCGCCATGGGCTCAGCCCTTGGCCCTGGCGGCCGCGATCTCGCCCCGCACGTCCATGGCCATGAGGTCGTCCTTGGCGCCGGTGACGTCGAGGATCTGGTCGAAGAGCGCCAGCGTCTCCTGCACCTCGTCGGGCGGGATGCGGCGGATGGCGAAGCCGACGTGGTTGAGCACGTAGTCGCCCACCGCCACCGGCTCGTCGACGATGTCGAGCCGGAGCTCCTTCTGCACGCCGAAGAAGTCGACCGTGGCCGAGAGGCCGTCGATGGCCAGCACCTTGCCGGGAACGCCGAGACACATGTCGTGGCTCCTTCCTGCCGCCGTGAGTCAGCGCCGGGAGGCCGCGTCGGCCACCAGCGCCTGCCCGAGCGAGAGCCCCCCATCGCCGGGCGGTACCTGGGAGTGGGTGTATACCTCGAAAGCCCCCGAAAGCTCCCGCAGGATCCCCTCCGCGAGCCGGGCGTTCTGGAAGCAGCCGCCGGTCAGGACCACCGGGCGCCGGCCGTGGCGCGCCGCCGCCCGGCGGACCTGCGCCGCCCCCGCCGCGGCCAGCGTCTGGTGGAAGCGGGCCGAGACCACGCCCGGGGCCACGCCGGCCAGGACGTCCGCGGTGAGGGCCCGCCAGAGCGGCCGCAGATCCAGCGCCGCCACCGGCCCGGCCTCGTCGAGATCGAAGGGGTAAGCGTCCGCTTCGCCGGCCGCGGCGGCGTTGTCGAGCGCCAGCGCCACCTGCCCCTCGTGGCGCGAGGTGGCGCGGCCCAGGGCCAGGGCCCCGGCGGCGTCGAAGGCCCGCCCGGCGCCGTGGGCCGGCGGGCTGGAGACGCGCAGGGTGAGCATGCGGCGCACCACCGCCAGGTCGGCCGGGGCCACCCCCTGGAAGAGGGGCAGCCGCTCCAGCGGCGGCGCGCCGTCGAAGGCGTCGAGCAGCGCCGCCAAGGCCAGGGCCCACGGCTCG
>JAJYAW010000230.1 GCA_021779335.1 Myxococcales bacterium
GGCTGGGGCGCAGGCTGGGGCGCAGGCTGGGGCGCAGGCTGGGGCGCAGGCTGGGGCGCAGGCTGGGGCGCCGCCCGGCCGGCCCGCGGAGGGGCGCGGCCGGCCGGTGGACCACTCAGTTGTTGGTGCCCGAGAGCTGGAGCGGCAGGAGCGCGCTCTTGCTCCCGCCGAGCACGTCGTAGGTGGTGCTGACGTTCCAGTTGACGGCGTTCGGGGCGCTGGGGGTAGACCCGCCGGTGATGGTGACCGGCGCCAGGATGCCGCAGCCGTAGCCGTCGACCGCGGGCTTCATGATGCAGGGGAGGTTGGCCGGCGTGGCCTGGCAGCGATCCGAGCAGTTGGCCCCGCTCGTGTCGCACACCTGGTAGCGGAAGTTGAACCCGTAGTCGTCGGCGTAGGCGCCCAGCCCGCCGTACCGCGCCGTGATGAGGCCGACGACGCTGGTGCCGTAGCTCGTGGTGGAGGCGAGCTGGTTGAGGTACGGATCGGCGGCGGTCACGTAGTAGGTCTGCGAGGTGGCCGGGGTGGGCGGGGTGCCGGCGACGGCGGCCTTGACCGCGAACGGGGCCGCCGGCGGCGTCGGCGTGCAGGCACTGGTGAAGGAGGTCGTGTCGTCAATCCAGCGGTTGCCGGGGACGGCCGGCTTGCCCGTGTACACCACCACGGTCTCGGTCCAGATCTTGGTGTTGGCGTCCCAGTGGCCGTTGGGCCCGTCGTAGACGCCGTTCTGGTTCACGTCCAGGAAGGGCTCGCCGAGGCCGTACTGCCCGTCGTCATTCTGGTCGACGTAGGGCTCTCCGAGGTCGATGAAGGGCTCCCCGGAGGTCTGGTAGGAGGCCGGCAGGTTCGTCGAGCCCGGCTGGTCGTAGACCCCGTTGCCGTTCAGGTCCGTGAAGGCCTCCTCGCCGTCGGCGATGGCGATGACGGTGAGGATGCCGTTGCGAGGGTGCAAGGTGCGCCCGCACTCGTCCAGGCCCGGGGCCGTCGGCTCGCCGGCGACCGCCGGGACGTCGAGCGGCAGGCCGGCGCCGAGGGTGTTGAAGACCTGCGTCGCCTTCCCCAGGCCGGTCTGGGTTGCCGCCGGTTTGGTCGGGTCGAAGGCCGGCGTGACCGCCACCTGTCCCACCGCGGCGCCCTCCGACATGAAGGTCACCTGCGTGGCCGTGCCGAGCACGTTGCTGAAGCGATCCTTGAGGAGGCCCAGGCAGGTGAAGGTCGAGTCGACCAGCGAGGTGGAGCAGTTGGTCTCCGCCATGGCCGGGATGTTGCGCGGGTTGCAGACGATGGAGAAGTTGCCTCCGCTGGCGCGCGCGCCGATCACCGCGACGTTCGGCACGGTGAAGGACCGGGTCACGCCGCCTGCGGTGGCCGAGACGACCACCGAGAGGGTGCCGGCCACGGCGCCGGAGTAGAGGTTCACGCTCGACAGCCCGCCCGCGTCGGTCCGGGCGAGGTAGCCGACGCAGCCTGAGGAGGCGACGCAGGTGGCGGTGTCGGCCGCGGCCGGCGTGGAGAGCTTCGACCCGCCCACCTGGTGGTGCTCGAAGCGCACCTCCAGCCCGGCCGGATAGGCCAGGCCCTGATTGTCGACCAGCGCGACGGAGATGGGGTTGATCTCCCGGTAGCCCGAGCCGTTCACCCCCATGACCGGATACAGGACGGAGCCCTGGAGCTGGCCCATGGCCGGCATGGTGATGACCGCGCTCTGGGCGACCAGCGGCACGGCGGTCAAGCTGGCGGTGACGGTGGCCGCGCCGGTGGTGGCGCTGGCGGTGAACGTGACGACGGCGGTCCCGTCCGCCCCGGTGACGGCCGTCGGCGCCGAGAGCGCGCCAAGGGTCGTGGCGAGCGTGACGCCCACCCCGGGCTGCGCCAGCCCGGCCTTCGTCACCTTGACGGTCAGCGAGGTAGTGGCCGCACCGTTGGCGGGCAGCCGGGTCCTGGCGGGCGTCACCGTGATGGCCGACCCCGAGGAGATGTCGGTACAGGCGCCGGCACTGCAGACGAAGGTCGGCGCGCCCGCCTGGCAGGGCTGCCCGTCGCAGGCGCCGTCTGCGCAGTCGATCTTGCCGTTGCAGTCGTTGTCGGTGTGGTCGGAGCAGCTCGTCTCGTTCGTGGCGCCCGCCGGGTTGGGCGTACACGCCGGAGCCGTGCAGACGGCGGGCGTGCCGCTCGAGCAAGTCCCGGTGCCGCCGCCCGCGAGCGAGCAGGACCGGGCGGCGCAGGCCGCGTCCAGGGCGCAGTTGGACGCGCAGAGCGCCAGGCTGCCGAAGGACACGGTCGTGCTGGTCGATGCGCCCTGCCAGGACGCCACGACGTGGGCCACTCCGGCGCAGCTGGCTTCGGTCGCGGCGTCGCAGGTGGTGAGCTCCAGATCGCCGGGGCCGGTGATGGAGGTCGACTGGAGGCCGCCCGCGAAGGTGCCGCGATCCGTGGACAGGTAGACCGTCTGGCCGGCGCCGGCGACGACGTGGACGGTCACGGTGTTCACCCCGTTGGCCACCACCGAGGCGCTCGACACCGAGACGCTGACCAGACTCGGCGTCGGGGTGCTGTCGGACTTGCTGCTGCAGCCCGCCACGGCGACGGAGGCCAGTGCGGCGAACGTGATCCAGGCGCGAGCTCGTGTCATCGGGTTCCCTCCCAAGGTGTCGAGGCGGGACGCGCAGCGACGCGGCGTCGCCCCCCCCAGGGGGCGAATTCAAGGGCAGTCCTTCACTGAGGGCGAGAAAGGAAACGACTGAGACTCCGGCGCACCCCGGATGCGGGAAAACGGCCCGCTCTTCGGCTAGAATCCGCGCCCCCTATGAGCATGAACGAGCGCTACGAACCGCAGTCGATCGAGGCCCGCTGGCAGAGGCGCTGGGAGGAGGCCGGCACCTTCCGGGCCGGGAGCCGCCCCGAGGCCGAGCCCCGCTACGTCCTGGAGATGTTCCCGTACCCCTCCGGCGCCATGCACATGGGCCACGCCCGCGTCTACACCATCGGCGACGCGCTGGCCCGCTGGCTGCGCATGCGCGGCCACGACGTGCTCCACCCCATCGGCTTCGACGCGCTGGGGCTGCCGGCCGAGAACGCCGCCATCAAGGACGGGCGCCACCCGGCCGAGCGGACCGCCGAGAACATCGTCTCCTTCCGCGCCGAGATGAAGCGGATGGGCTACGCCTTCGACTGGGAGCGCGAGGTGGTCACGTCCGACCCCTCCTACTACCGGTGGAACCAGTGGTTCTTCGTCAAGATGCTGGAGCGGGGGATCGTCTACCGGCGCCAGGGCAAGGCCAACTGGTGCACCGGCTGCATGACGGTCATCGCCAACGAGCAGGTGGTGGACGAGAACCTGTGCGAGCGCTGCAGCTCGCCGGTGGTGGAGAAGGTCATCCCGGAGTGGGCCTTCCGCATCACCGCCTACGCCGACCGGCTGCTGGCCGGGCTCGACGGGCTGACGGCGTGGCCCGAGCGCATCACCACCATGCAGCGCAACTGGATCGGCAAGAGCGTGGGTGCCGAGGCCGACTTCGCGCTGGTGGGCGGCGGCCCCAAGATCAAGATCTTCACCACCCGCATCGACACCATCTACGGCTGCACCTACCTGGTGCTGGCGCCGGAGCACCCGCTGGTGGCCCAGGTCACCGCGCCGTCGCAGCGGGCCGAGGTGGACGCCTTCGTGGCGCGCATGCGCAGGACCGAGGCGGTGGAGCGGACCGGGGAGGGGGCGCCCAAGGAGGGCGTCTTCACCGGCGCCCACGCCGTCAACCCGTTCACCGGCGAGCAGGTGCCCGTCTGGATCGCCAACTTCGTGCTGGCCGAGTACGGCACCGGCGCGGTCATGAGCGTGCCGGCCCACGACCAGCGCGACTTCGAGTTCGCGCGGAAGTACCACCTGCCCATCCGCACCGTCATCCAGCCGGCCGCGGGCGGGCGCACGCCGCCCGGCGACGCGCTCGGCGCCGCCACCACCGAGGACGGCGTGACCGAGGGCTCCGGCCCCTTCTCCGGCCTGCCCTCGGCCGAGGCGCGCACCCGCATGAGCGAGCACGCCGCCAGGGGCGGCTTCGGCCAGGCCACGGTGCGCTGGCACCTGCGCGACTGGGGCTTCTCGCGGCAGCGCTACTGGGGCACCCCCATCCCCATCATCCACTGCCCCACCCACGGCGCCGTCCCGGTGCCGCTGGAGCAGCTGCCGGTCCGGCTGCCGCCGCAGGCGCTCATCACCGGCACCGGCGAGCCGCCGCTCGCCAAGGTGCCGGAGTTCGTCGAGACCACCTGCCCCACCTGCGGCGGGCCGGCCCGGCGCGAGACCGAGACGATGGACACCTTCGTCGACTCGGCCTGGTACTACGCGCGCTACCTGTCGCCCAGGGACGAGACCCAGCCCTTCGACCCGGCCCTGGCGAGGCGCTGGCTCCCCATCGACGTCTACGTGGGCGGGCCCGAGCACGCCGTGATGCACCTGCTCTACTTCCGCTTCTGGCACCACGTCATGCACGAGCTCGGCCTGGTGCAGGAGGCGGAGCCCTGCCGGCGGCTGGTCACCCAGGGCATCGTCAACGGCTCGGACGGCCGCAAGATGTCCAAGCGCTGGGGCAACGTGGTGGCGCCGGGCTACATGGTGGATCGGTTCGGCGCCGACACGGTGCGCCTGTTCATGCTGTTCGCCGCCCCCCCGGAGAAGGACATCGACTGGTCCGACGAGCAGGTGGACGGCCTGTTCCGCTTCCTCTCGCGCGTCTGGCGGCTCTTCGTGGCCAAGCAGGGCGCCTTCGACGCGCCGGAGGCGGCCCTGGCCCAGGCGGCCGGCCCCTGGCTCGAGCTGCGGCGCCGCACCCACCGGACCATCCGCAAGGTCACCGAGGGGATGGAGGGCGACCTCAAGTTCAACACCGGCATCGCCGCGCTCATGGAGCTGGTCAACGAGCTCATGGGCCTGGAGCCCAGGGCCGACGCCGAGCGGGCCGCCGTGCGCGAGGCGCTGCTGGCGCTGGCCACGCTGCTCGCGCCCTTCGCCCCGCACGCGGCGGAGGAGCTCTGGCACGAGGTGCTGGGACCGGCCGCGCGCGACCGGCTGCTGGCCGAGGAGCCGTGGCCGGCCTTCGACGCGGCGCTGTGCCTCTCGGACAGCGTCACGGTCGCCATCCAGGTGAACGGCAAGCTGCGCGGCGAGGTGAGCGTCCCGGCCGCGGCCGGCGAGGCCGAGGTGCGGGCGCGGGCCGAGGCCGACCCCAGGGTGCAGGGCTACCTGGCGGGCAAGGCGCTCAAGAAGGTGGTCTTCGTGCCGGGGCGGCTGCTCAACTTCGTGGTGGCGGGGTAGGGGTGGGGCCCCGCCGCGCCGCCGCACGCCGCCGCGCCGTGCGCCGCCTCGCGGCG
>JAJYAW010000231.1 GCA_021779335.1 Myxococcales bacterium
GCCGCCGCGGCGAAGGCCCGGCGCCCGCCGGAGGTGAGCCGGCGCGCCGCGTCGCCCCCGGGCGCGTGCTGCTCGGCCTTGGCGTGGCGCACCAGGAAGAAGCGGTCGGCCCCGGTCGGCATGGCTCAGGGGCGCGCCGCCACCCGGCCGTGGCGGGAGGCGAGCGCGCGGAGCCGGTCGCGCGAGGCGAGATCGGAGGAGAGGCGCGAGATGGTGAGCGGCAGCCGGTAGGTCCAGTTCTGGTCGGTCACGGTGCCGGGCACGTTGACCCGCTCCCGGTCGCCGAAGCAGTCCTGGAAGGGCAGGAGCACCAGCTCCGACCCCGCCCCGTAGAGCATCTCCAGGATGGCGTCGCGGGTGGCCTCGTCGAAGCGGGCGGTGGCGCGCGCCCGGATGGACGCCAGGGCCGGCAGGGCCAGGAAGGCGGTCCGGTCCACCTCGGAGAGCGACTCGTACCAGTCGGCCACCGAGTCGGTGTCGTGGGTCCCGGTGGTGGCCACCGAGATGGCCGGCCAGCCGGCCGGATCGAGGAAGGGCTGGCCGGCGGCGTGGTAGTCCCGCTCCCAGCGCTGCACCCGGTAGCCGGGGATGGCCAGCCGATCCAGCGAGGCGCGGATGAAGGGCGGCACCACGCCGAGATCCTCGGCGATGACCCGGGCCCCCTGCGAGAGGATCCCCAGCACCCGCTCGCCGTTGGCGATCTGGGCCGGCTCGTCGGAGGGCGTGAAGGCCCCTGTAGGACCGTCGGTGAAGTAGTAGGTCCGGTAGAGCCCGACCACGTGGTCCACCCGGTAGAAGCCGTAGAGGTCGGCCATGCGCCGGGCGCGGGCGTTGAGCCACTGGTGCCCGGCGGCCTCCATCTCGGCCCAGCGGTAGAGCGGCAGCCCCCAGTCCTGGCCGGTGGCGCTGAAGGCGTCGGGCGGCACGCCCACCCGGGCGTCGAGCCGGAAGTCCTGGCGGCGCGCCCAGACGTCGTGCGAGTCGGGCGCCACCATGAAGGGGATGTCGCCGGCCAGCTCCACGCCGGCGGCGTTGGCGCCGCGGCGGGCCGCCTGCCACTGCCGGTCGGCCACCCACTGGAGCCAGGTGCGGAAGAGCACGCGGTCGCTCATGCGGGCGCGGGCGTCGGCCAGCGCGCCCGGCTCGCGATCGCGCAGCGGGGCCGGCCAGCCCGTCCAGCTCTGCCCGCCCATGAGCTCGTCGTGGATGGCGACGAAGAGGGCGTAGTCGTCGAGCCAGGCCGACTGCTCGCGGGCGAAGCGCTCCAGCTCGCGGGCGCGCGGCGACTTGACGCGCCACTCCCGCCGGGCGAAGGAGGCGAAGGCCACCTCCAGGGCGCGCGCCTTCAGGCCGCGCACCGCGTCCCAGCGCACCCCGGGGGCGGCCCGCACCTCGTCGAGGAGCCGCCGATCGTCGGCGGAGAGGGCGTCGTGCCCGCCGGCCGCGGCGAAGTCCTCCAGCGCGTCGACCGAGAGGTAGACCGGGTCGACGGCGAAGGCGGAGAGGGCGCCGTAGGGGCTGTGCTGGCCGCGCGAGGCCTCGTTGACCGGCAGCATGAGGACCAGGCCGAACCCGGCGCCGGCCGACCAGCGGGCGAAGGGCACGAGGTCGGGGATCTCGCCGACGCCCCAGTCGGTGGAGGATCGCAGCGAGAAGAGCGGGAGGAGGACGCCGGCTTGACGGGGCATTCGGTGCACGAGCCTTGAGTGGGACGCCCCCCCGGGATATCAGTCGGGGCGCCCGCCCGCCACATCGAAGGCGGGGCGCGTCCACATGACCCACCGCGGCCGCTTCGCCCCCAGCCCCACCGGCCCACTGCACCTGGGCAACGCGCGCACGGCGCTGCTCTCCTGGCTCGCCGCGCAGGCGGCCGACGGCGACTGGCTCATGCGCGTGGAGGACCTCGACGCCCCCCGGGTGCGGACCGGCATGGAGGGGCGCATCCTCGACGAGCTGCGCTGGCTGGGGCTGGACTGGGACGAGGGGCCGGATCTCGGCGGGGCGGTCGGCCCCTACCGGCAGTCGCAGCTGGGGGCGCGCTACGCGGCGGCGCTCCGGGCGCTCCGGGCCGCCCGCCTCGCCTACCCCTGCTTCTGCTCGCGCGCCGAGATCGCGGCGGCGGTCGCGGCGCCCCACGGCCCGTCGGACGAGGGCCCGCGCTACCCGGGCACCTGCCGCGGCCTCACCCCGGCCGAGGTGACCCGCCGCAGCGGCGAGCGGCGCCCGGCCTGGCGGCTGGCCGTCGAGCCGGGCCCGGTGGCCTTCCAGGACGGCGTCCACGGAGCGTGCGCCTACGACGTGGCGGCCACCACCGGCGACTTCGTGGTGATGCGCGCCGACGGCCTGGCCGCCTACCAGCTCGCCGCGGCGGTGGACGACGCGGCCATGGGCGTGACCGACGTCGTGCGGGGCGACGACCTGCTCCCCTCCACGGCGCGGCAGCTCCTCGTCTACCGGGCGCTCGGGCTCGCCGCGCCGCGCTTCGCCCACGTGCCGCTGGTGGTGGGGGAGGACGGCGAGCGGCTGGCCAAGCGCCACGGCGCGCTCGCGCTGGGCGAGCTGCGGGAGCGCGGCGCCGACCCGCGCGCGGTGGTGGGGCTGCTGGCGAGCCTCTCCGGCCTGGCCGAGCCGGGGGCGCGCTGCTGGCCCAGGGACCTGGTGGCCGGCTTCGACCTCTCCCGCCTGCCGCGCGCGCCGGCCCGGCTGGCGGCGGCCCAGGTGGCGGCGTTGCTGGAGGGCTGAGCCGTCGGCGCCGGGACCCGGCCGGGCCCCGGCCTCATTCACTGATAGTTCTTGCTGGACCGGAAGAGCCCGGCCACCGGCCCCCGCGGCCCGCGCAGCACGAAGATCGGGATCTCGGACTCGTAGGCCATGCCGTCCGGCACGGCAGGCGTGCGCGCCACCAGCGTCACCTCCTCGAAGTCGCGGGCGTACGCCGCGGGCTCGCCGCCCAGCGCCACCACCACCTGCGGATCCCCGGGCACGCCCCACAGGAAGTACTGGTTGTGGCCGCAGACGACCGGCGGCAGGCCGTGCCCCAGGAGCTGCAGCGCCGCGGCCCGCCCGTAGTTGGTGGTGTAGACGACGCTGCGCGCCCGGTCGGCCGGCGGGAGCGCCTCCACCACGGCCTGCACGGCGGCCACCCGCTCCGGCCAGCCGAGCTGGTCGGCCTGGTGCTGCGGCAGCGCCTGCGTGAAGCTCCGCTCGGTGCGGACGGGCGCCAGGCCCAGCCGCTCCATCCAGGCCACGGTGGCGGCCGGGGCGAGCAGCGGCAGGGCGACGGGAATGGCGGGCAGGACGAGCGCCGCGGTCACCGCCACCGCCGCGGCGCGCAGCGCGGGCCAGCGCGGCAAGCGGCGCTCGGCCAGCACCGCGCCGGCCGCGAAGAGGGGTGGGAAGGCGGGCCCCAGGTAGTAGGGCTTCCCCCCGGAGGCCGCGAAGGCCCCGAGCACCAGCAGCATGGCCAGCCCGAGCCAGCGGACCTCCGGGCCGTCGCGCCGGACCAGCAGCTGGACCGCGCCGGCGGCGGCGAGCAGGAGGCCGAGCGGCCCCTCCTCGAGCAGCACGCCGGAGAGGAGCGCGAGCGGCGTGATCTCGGCGTTCTTGTGGAGCCGGCCGTTGCGGAGGACCTCCAGGAAGGGGAGGCCGTGGTCCACCTGCCACCAGGCGGTGGGCAGGGCGAGCGCGACCGCCAGCGCCACGCCGGCCCAGGCCCAGGGCGAGGCCAGGGCGCGGCGGGCCCGGGTGGCCGCCAGCCCCACCAGCAGGGCGACGGCGAGCAGCCCCGCCGAGTACTTGTCGAGGAGCGCCAGGCCGAGCAGCCCGCCGGCGGCCAGCCAGGCCGCGGCGGAGCCCTGCAGCGCCGCGAGCAGCGCCAGCACCACGAGCTCCCAGAGCAGCAGCTCGAGGACGTTCATGGTGAGCAGGTGCCCCTGGGCGAGCTGGAGCACCGAGCCGGAGGTGGCCGCGGCGGCCAGCGCCATGGCGAAGGGGCCGCCGCCCAGCCGGCGGGCCGTGAGGGCCGTGACCACCACCGAGGCGGCGCCCGCCAGGTAGGCCGGCAGGCGGAAGAGGGCCACCGACCGGCCGTCGCCGGACAGCCACCAGGCGGCGCGCGCCACCAGCGCGATGAGCGGAGGCTGGTCCACGTAGCCCCAGGCGAGCCGCCGGCCGCAGGCGACGAAGTAGAGCTCGTCGCGGAAGAAGCCGAGGCGATCGCCGCACGCCAGGTGGAGGGCGAGGACGCCGCCGGCGAGGGCCAGCGGGGCGAGGAGCGGCTGGAGGCGCCGGGCCAAGGCAGGATGATAGGGCGCCCGATGGGGCGGGGCCACCTGGAGCCCGGCAGGTGCATCCGGGCCGGAGAACGGTTATAGGGGGCGCGTGAACCGACTCGCCGCCCTCCTCGTCCTCTCCGCCCTGGTCCTCCCCGGCCTCGCCGTGGCCGCGCCCGGGGACGACTTCGCCGCCGACTGGAGGGCCTGGCAGAAGCGCCGGCTCACCACGCTCCGGAGGCCCTACGGCTGGCTCGCCCTGACCGGCCTGCACTGGCTCAAGCCGGGGGCCAACCGGATCCCGGGCCTGCCCGGCGTGTTCGAGGTGAAGGACGGCACGGTGACCCTGGTGGCCGCCCTGGAGGACGACTGGTCGGTGGGGGGCAGGCTGGTGACCCGCCGCGCCCTCGCGAGCGACGCCAGCGAGACGCCGGACCGGCCCCTCAACGGCACCCGGGCGGCCATGGTCATCAGCCGCGGCGGCCAGGTGGCGCTGCGGGTGTGGGACTCCGAGAGCCCGGTGCGCAAGGGGTTCAAGGGGATCGACACCTTCCCCCCCGATCCGCGCTGGGCCATCACCGCGCGCTGGGAGGCCTACCCGCGCCCCCGGCCGGTGGAGGTGCCGAGCGTCATCGGCACGACCACCACCGAGCTCGCGCCGGGGCGCGCCTGGTTCAAGGTGGGCGGCAAGGAGTACTCGCTCGAGCCGACGCAGGACGGCGACTCGCTCTTCTTCGTCTTCAAGGACGCCACCGCGCCCAGGGAGACCTACGGGGCCGGCCGGTTCCTGGACGCGCCGGCGCCAAGGAACGGCACGGTGCTGCTCGACTTCAACCGGGCCTACAACCCGCCCTGCGCCTTCACCGCCTTCGCCACCTGCCCGTTGCCGCTGCAGGAGAACGTGCTGCCCATCCGCATCGAGGCGGGCGAGAAGACCTGGGGCCGGGGCCACTAGAACGCATCTCGTAACCGGTCGAGGCTAAGCCCGCGACCTTCGATCAGAATCAGTCGGCCGTCGGTCGGAAGATCGACGGCCGATCTCGTTTGTGATCTGAGACTGGGGATGGACCTCACCGAC
>JAJYAW010000232.1 GCA_021779335.1 Myxococcales bacterium
CCATCCTCGCTGCGCTGCGGGGGAGTACCTCCCCCGCGCCCCCTGTGGCGCACCTCGCGCGGACGGCTCCGCCGCCCCGCGAGGCGCGCTGGAGATCGGGGCCGCTGCGACGGGGCGTTGGCGCTACGACCGGGCGGCGGCGCTCCACGTCCCGTAGCGGAAGAGCTTCAGGAGGTTGTGGGTGGCGCAGACGAAGTCCCATTCCGCCCCGACCTTCTCGAGGCCGCGCAGGGAGAAGTGCCTGAATCCCCTGGCCTGCTTGATGAGGCCGAAGACCGGCTCGACGATGGCCTTGCGTCGGGCGTAGGTCACCGTGCCGGCAACGGTCTTGAGCTTGGCGGCCATGACCTCCCGTGCCAGCTGCGCCGGGGTCGGGCTGCACCCTGCGGGCACCTCAGCCGGTTTGCGCCCGGTAGCGAGGTAGGCGTCCACGCCGCGAACGGCGAGCGCCTCGGCGTTCTCGCGGGAGAAGTAGCCGGTGTCGGCCGTGGCGACCGCCGGGGCGTGGCCGCAGTTGGCGATGACGCGGTCGATCATCGGGACGAGGTGTTCCGAATCGGTCGGTTGGTTGGTCACCGCCGAGGCCACGATGACCTGGCACTCGGCGTCCACCGCGGCCTGGGCGTTGTAGCCCTGCAGGAACTCGCCGCCCTTCACCATGATGCGGCTGTCGGGGTCGGTGAAGTTGCGCTGCGCCCCTGGCTTCGGCGTGCCATCAGGGTTGTTCGCCACGCGGTGGCGCGGCAGGTCCCCGCCGGCACCGCCGCCCGGTCCGCCCTCGCTGTCGTCGTGGTGCTTCCTGGCCTCGGCTTCCGCCTTGGCCGCCCGGGTGGCCGCGCGCTGGCGCTCGGCCCCGCTCACGGTCTCATCGGCGGCGCGCTCGCGTTGCCCCTGGGCCTGCTCGCGCAGCGCCTCGGCCCGGGCCTCGCGGGCCTCCTGCTCCAGCGCCGCCTTGGCCTCCTGGATTCGCGCCAGCCGGGACTCGCGCCGCTGCAGCTCCGCCGGCAGGTCCTCTGCGTCCTGCCCCGGCCCGTATCGCCCATCCTCTTGCGCGTCGGCAGCGTCGGCCCGCGCCATGAGCGCCTTCACCTCGGACTGGAGCCGCTGCTCCTCCGCCAGCATCCGCTTGTGGCTCATCGCCTTGTGCTTGCTCGCGGCCGCCTTCACCTTGGTCCCGTCGAACGCCACGTGCCCCAGCTTCACCAGCCCCGCCTTCTGGCACAGCCGCAGCGCCTGCACGAACAGCCGCCCCAGCGCCGCACGGTGCTGCAGCCGGAACTCGTTCAGCGTCGTGAAGTGCGGGTGCTCCCCGCCCGCGATGACCCGGAACGCCACGTCCTCGTAGGTCGCCCGCGCCAGCCGCCGCGACGAGAACACCCCCACGCTGTACCCGTACACCAGCAGCGCCACCATCATCGCCGGCGGGTACGGCCGCTCCCCGCGCCCGTCCTTCTCCTGGATGGCGTCCTCGATCTCCGACAGGTCCAGCGCCTGCGCCACCTCCAGGACGAAGTAGGCCAGGTGCCCTTCCGGCAGCCACTCCATCGGTGACGGCGGCAGCAGGAACGCCTGCGTCGGTGACCACGGCCGGTAGTGCTTCATGACCCGAGTGGATCACGCCGCGGCGGCCCTGTCGATCTCCAGCGCCGCACGATCCCGACCGCACCTCGCAGCTCCGGCGAACCGTCGCACCGGGACAGGCTCGACCCCTTCGCTTGGCCTCCGGCCGCCCGCAGCGCAGCGAGGACGGGCGGAGGCCATCAACGCCCTACGGGCTCCTAGCCGGCGGCGCGGCGCGGGGGCGCCGGCCTACTCGTCGGCGCGGCTCTTGGGGTGGCGCACGTCGGTGCCGCGCACCATGAAGATGACCATCTCCGCCAGGTTGGTGGCGTGGTCGCCGAAGCGCTCCAGGTGCTTGGCCACGAACATGAGCGAGGTGGCGCGCCGGATGGAGCGCGGGTCCTCCATCATCAGGCCCAGCAGCTCGTTGAAGATCTTGAGGTAGAGGGCGTCCAGGTGGTCGTCGCCGCGCAGCACCTCCTCCGCCTCCCCGGCGTCGCCGGTCACGAAGGCGTCCAGGGCGCGCTTGAGCTGCGCCTGGGAGAGCTCGGCCAGCTTGACGAGGTCGTGCAGGGGCCGGAGCGCGGGCGCCTGGGCCAGGTCGGCGGCCCGCTCGGAGATGTTGACGGCCAGGTCGCCCATCCGCTCCAGGTCGGTCACGATCTTGAGCGACGTGGTGATGAAGCGCAGGTCGCTCGCCGCCGGCTGGCGCAGCGCCAGGATGCGCCGGCAGGCCTGGTCGATGGCCACCTCCATCCGGTTGACCGCCCGGTCGCGCACCTTGACCTGCTCGGCCAGGCTGGCGTCGCGCTCCACCACAGCGCGCACGCTCCCGGCGATGGCGGCCTCCACCAGCCCGCCCATCTCCAGCAGCTGCTCGCGCAGCTGGGAGAGCTCCGCCTCGTAGGCCTTGTCGGTGTGGGTCTTCGCCATGGGTGTGGTCCAGTCGCGGGGGGGCGAGCTTACCCGAACTTGCCGGTGACGTAGTCCTCGGTGCGGGGCTCGCGGGGGTTGGTGAAGATCTGCTCGGTGGCGCCCACCTCGACGAGCTCGCCCATGTAGAAGAAGGCGGTCTGGTCGGAGACGCGGGCGGCCTGCTGCATGTTGTGCGTCACGATGACGATGGTGTAGCGGCGCTTCAGCTCGTGGATCAGGTCCTCCACCTTGGCGGTGGCGATGGGGTCGAGGGCGCTGGCCGGCTCGTCCATGAGCAGCACCTCCGGCTCGACGGCCAGGGCGCGGGCGATGCAGAGCCGCTGCTGCTGGCCGCCGGAGAGCGAGAGCGCCGAGGCCTTGAGCCGGTCCTTCACCTCGTCCCACAGGGCGGCCTGGCGCAGGCAGCGCTCCACCATGGCCGGGTGGTCGCCGCCGATGGCGTTGAGCTTGAGCCCCGCCGCCACGTTGTCGAAGATGGACATGGTGGGGAAGGGGTTGGGGCGCTGGAAGACCATGCCGACGCGGCGGCGCAGGTGGACCGGGTCCACGTCGCGCCCCTGGATCTCCAGGCCGTCGAGCCGGATGGCGCCCTCGACCCGCGCGCCGGGCGTCAGCTCGTGCATGCGGTTCAGGCAGCGCAGGAAGGTCGACTTGCCGCAGCCGGAGGGGCCGATGACGGCGGTGACCGAGAGGGCCGGGATGGTCGTGGAGACCGAGTGCAGCACGTGGGCGCTGCGGAAGTAGGCGTCGAGGCCTTCCACCACGAGCTTGGGGCTGGGGCTGGGGCTGCTGGCGGTCATCGGGTTTCCCGTGGGAGTCCGCTGCGGGTGAGGAGGCGCGCCGCGATGTTCAGCGTGCCCACCAGGAGGAGGAGGACGAGCGCCGCGGTCCAGGCCTTCTGGTGCCAGTCCTCGTAAGGGCTGATGGCGTAGTTGAAGATCTGCACGGTGAGCGAGGCGGTGGGCTGGTCCGGCGAGAAGTTCCAGTACTGGTTGTTGAGGGCCGTGAAGAGCAGCGGGGCGGTCTCCCCGGCGGCGCGGGCCACCGCCAGCAGGACGGCCGTCACGATCCCGCCCAGGGCGGTGCGGAGGACGACGCGCAGCGAGGTCTTCCACTCCGGGACGCCGAGCGCCAGCGAGGCCTCCCGCAGCGCGCCCGGCACCAGCCGCACCAGCTCCTCGGTGGAGCGCGCCAGCCCCGGCACCATGAGGAGGGCCAGCGCCACCGCGCCCGCCATGGCCGAGAAGCGCCTCATGGGGACCACGATGAGCCCGTAGGCCACGATGCCGATGACGATGGAGGGCACCCCGGCCAGGACCTCGGAGCTGAAGCGGACGAAGCGCCCGAAGCGGCCGTCGCCGCGCTCGGCCAGGAACACGCCCGCGCCGATGCCGAAGGGCAGCCCCAGCAGGCAGGCCAGCCCCACGATGTAGAGCGTCCCCACCAGCGCGTTGCCGATGCCGCCGCCCGGCTCGCCGACCGGGGTGGGCAGGCTGGTGAAGAAGGTCCAGGAGAGCCCGGCCGCGCCGTTGGAGACCACCAGCCAGAGGAGCGACGCGAGCGGGACGAGCGCCACCAGCACGGCGGCGCCGCCCAGGACGGTCACGGCCCCGTTCACCGCCCGCCGCCGCGTCAGCCGCCTCACCGGCCCCTCCCCGGGCTGGCCGCCCCGACGCCGTGGACCAGGAGGAGGGCCAGCGCGTTGAGCACGATGCTCAGCCCGAACAGGACCAGGGCCAGGCCGGCCAGCGCCGCCACGTGGGTCGCCGAGACCGCCTCGGCGAACTCGTTGGCGATGATGGCGGGGAGGGAGTAGCCGGGCGCGAAGAGCGAGGCCCGGATGGTGGGCGAGTTCCCGATGACCATGGTCACCGCCATGGTCTCGCCGAGCGCCCGCCCCAGGCCGAGGAGCGCGGCGCCGGCGATGCCGCTGCGGGCGTAGGGCAGGACCGTCATGCGGATGGCCTCCCAGCGCGTCGCGCCCAGCGCCAGCACCCCCTCGCGGAGCGGGATGGGGACGGTCTTCAGCACCTCGATGGTGACGGAGGCGATGGTGGGCAGGATCATGACGGCCAGGATGAGCCCGGCCGCCAGGTAGCCGAGCCCGATGCGCGGCCCCTGGAAGAGCGGCAGGAAGCCCAGCCACCGGGCCAGCGCGGGCTCCGCCGAGTCGCGCAGCCAGGGGACCAGCACGAACAGCCCCCACAGGCCGTAGACCACGCTCGGGATGGCCGCCAGCGTCTCGATGAGGAAGGAGACGACCGGGCGGAGGCGCGCCGGCGCCACCTCCACCATGAACAGCGCCAGGGCCACCGAGACCGGCAGGGCGACGGCGATGGCCACCGCGCTCGTCACCAGCGTCCCGTAGACGAAGGGGAGCGCCCCGAAGGACGACTGGACCGGGTCCCAGTCCTGGCCGACCAGGAAGCCGAGCAGCGAGCCGCCGCCGGCGGCGAGCGGCCGGGAGAGGCCGTAGAGCGACAGGACGATCACGCCCGCCACCACGAGCACCGCGCCGCCCAGGGTGGTGAGCCCGGCCGCCCAGAGCCGATCGCCCACGTTGCGCGGGCGCCGCGCCAGCGGCGGGGCCGGCGGCGGGACCTCGGTGGGCGGCGCCTGGACGGTCTCGGCGGGTGATGTCACGTGCGCGGAATCCTTCCTGGCGGGCTGCGGCCCGGTCGGCCGCCTTATAGGCCCCGGCGCGTGACGGTCCGGTGACGGTCCGGTAGCGATTCGGGGGGGTCGTCACGTCATCCCGGTCCGGGAGGCGCCACCAGGCCCCTGGCGGGGCGCCGGGGCGCGGGGGCCCCGAACCGGAGGGGGGGCGGACCGGGCGCG
>JAJYAW010000233.1 GCA_021779335.1 Myxococcales bacterium
GGGGCGAGGCGTGAGCACGGCGGCCCTCCAGCCGGCCGCGCGGCGGCCCGCGCCCCCTGCGCCCCCCGCGCTCCTCGCGGCGCAGCCGGCGGCGGTGAGCGACGCGGACTTCGCGAAGTTCCAGGCGCTCATCAACCGCGAGGCCGGCATCTGGCTCTCCCCGGTGAAGAAGGCGCTCCTGGTCGGGCGCCTCTCGCGGCGGCTGCGCGAGCTGGGGGTGGCGTCGTGGCGCGGCTACCACGAGCTGGTGCTGGCCGACGGGGCCGAGCGGGTCCGGATGCTCGACGCCATCACCACCAACGAGACCCACTTCTTCCGCGAGCCGCGCCACTGGGAGCACCTGGCCGCGGAGGTCCTCCCCGCCTGGCTGGCCGAGGCGCAGGCGGGGCGGCGGCCTCGCCGGCTCCGCGCCTGGAGCGCGGCGTGCTCGACCGGGGAGGAGCCCTACTCGCTGGCCATGCTGCTGCGCGCCGCCCTCCCGGAGGGCTGGGACCTCGAGATCCTGGCCACCGACCTGTCCACCCGGGTGCTGGACCGGGCGCGGCTGGGGGTCTGGCCGCTCGACAAGGCGCGGGAGCTCCCGGAGGCGTACCTGAAGGCCTTCATGCTCCGGGGCGTCGGGCCGCAGGAGGGGCTCATGAAGGCGGGGCCGGAGATCCGCCAGCTCGTCAAGTTCAGCCGGCTCAACCTGGCGGAGGCGGCCCTCCCGCCCATCGGTCGCTTCGACCTGATCTTCTGCCGCAACGTCCTCATCTACTTCGACCGCAACACCAAGGAGCGGGTCGTCGATCGGCTCCTCGATCTGCTCGCGCCGGGCGGCCTGCTCCTCCTGGGGCACGCCGAGAGCCTGACGGGCTGCACCTCGCGGGCCAGGCCCGTCCAGCCCACCATCTACGCCCGGACCGGGCCCGCCGGCGGGGAGGGGTGAGCGGCGTGCCGGCGCGCATCCTCGTCATCGACGACTCGGCCGTGGTGCGCCAGGCGCTGGCCCAGATCCTGGGGCGGGCCGGGCTGCACGTCGCCACCGCCTCGGACCCGGTCATCGCCCTGGAGAAGATGCAGCGGGAGCGGCCGGACGCCATCGTCCTCGACATCGAGATGCCGCGCATGGACGGGCTCACCTTCCTCCGCCAGGTGATGGCGACCGATCCCATCCCGGTGGTGGTCTGCTCGGGCCTGGCCGGCGAGGGCAGCGACGTGGCGGTGCAGGCGCTCGAGGAGGGCGCCGTGGACATCGTGGTGAAGCCCCGGCTCGGGGTGAAGGGCTTCCTGGAGGACTCGGCGCGCAGGCTCGTCCAGGTGGTCCGCGCCGCCACCCAGGCCCGCGTGTCCCGACGCCTGCCGGGGCCGGGCGCCCCGCGCCCGGTGCTGCCGGGCGGCCCGGGCGCCCGCCCGCTCGCCTTCCGGGAGACCACCCACAAGGTGGTGGTGGTGGGCGCGTCGACGGGCGGCACGGAGGCCCTGCGGGCGCTGCTCGAGGCCATGCCCCCCGACGCCCCGGGCCTCGCCATCGTGCAGCACATGCCCGAGTACTTCACGGCCCAGTTCGCCCGCCGCCTCGACCAGCTGTGCCGCATCGAGGTGAAGGAGGCCGCCGCCAACGACCGGCTGGTCTCCGGCCGCGCCCTCATCGCCCCCGGCAACCGCCACCTGGTGGTGCGGCGCTCCGGGGCCCACTACTTCGCCGGCCTGGAGGACGGGCCGCCGGTCTCGCTCCACCGCCCCTCGGTGGACGTCCTCTTCGCCTCGGCGGCCCGGGCCTGCGGCCCGAACGCCGTGGGGGTCCTCCTGACCGGGATGGGCGACGACGGCGCCGACGGGCTGCTGCAGCTGCGGCAGGCCGGGGCCCGGACCATCGCCCAGGACGAGGCCACCTCGGTGGTCTTCGGCATGCCCAAGGAGGCCATCGCCCGCGGGGCGGTGGAGGAGATCGTCCCCCTCCCCAGGATCGCCGGCGCGATCCTGGGGTGGGCGGCCTAGCGGCTTCACGATTCGTCAACACAGGAGTGCACAATGAAGAACCTCGCCATCGGGCTGCGCCTCACCCTCGCCTTCTCCCTCATGCTCGTCATCACCGCCGCGGTGGCGGCCTCCGGCTACTGGGGCCTGGAGCGCTCCGCCGCGGTCACGACCGCCATGCTCGACGGCGACGCGATGGTGGCGCGCCTGGCCGACGACGCCCGCTCCACCTCGCTCGGCCTGCGCCGCTTCGAGAAGGACTACTTCCTCAACCTCGGCAGCCCCGAGAAGGAGGTGGAGTACGGCCGCGGCTGGAGGCGCGAGGTCGACGGGTTCCGCGGCCTCCTGGCGCAGCTGGAGAAGCTGGTCGGGGACGACGAGCGGGCCGTGCTGAAGACCCTGGGGCAGGACCTCGACGCCTACACGGCCGGGTTCGAGGCGATCCAGGCGGCCATCGGCCAGGGGAAGATCCAGACGCCCCAGGACGCCAACGCCGCCATGGTCGTCTACAAGGACGCGGCCCACCGGCTCCTCGCCGTCACCGACGAGCTGGCGGAGAAGCACCAGAAGGCGATGCAGGACCAGAAGGCGGTCATCGCCGCCGCCAACGCCTCGGTGCGCAACACCATGGCGGTCATCCTCGTGCTGGCCGTCCTGGCCGGCGTCCTGGTGAGCCTCTACGTCACGCGGAGCATCACCGCCCCGGTCGGCGGCGTGGTGCGGCTGGTGGAGCGCATCGCCCAGGGCGACCTGCGCGAGCTGCCGCCGGTCGATCGCAAGGACGAGATCGGGCGGCTCCAGGTGGCCATGCGGGCCATGGCGGAGCGGCTCTCCCAGGTCATCGGCGAGGTGCGCAGCGGCGCCGACGCGCTGACCAGCGCCTCGACCCAGGTCTCGGCCACGGCGCAGTCGCTGTCGCAGGGCACCGGCGAGCAGGCCGCCAGCGTGGAGGAGACCACCTCGTCGCTCGAGGAGATGAGCGCCTCCATCACGCAGAACGCGGAGAGCAGCCGCCAGACCGAGCAGATGGCGGCCCAGGGCGCCAGGAACGCCGACGAGGCCGGCAAGGCGGTCCAGGAGACGGTGGTCGCCATGAAGGCCATCGCGGAGCGCATCTCGATCATCGAGGAGATCGCCTACCAGACCAACCTGCTCGCCCTGAACGCCGCCATCGAGGCGGCGCGCGCCGGCGACCACGGCAAGGGCTTCGCCGTGGTGGCCGCGGAGGTCCGCAAGCTGGCGGAGCGGTCCCAGAAGGCGGCCGGCGAGATCGGCGGCCTGGCGGCCAGCTCGGTCCAGGTGGCGGAGCGCTCCGGGCACCTCATCGTCGAGCTGGTGCCGGCCATCCGCAAGACCGCCGACCTGGTCCAGGAGGTGGCGGCCGCCAGCCAGGAGCAGTCGGTCGGGGTGGGGCAGGTCTCCAAGGCGATGGGCGTCGTCGATCAGGTGACCCAGCGGAACGCCTCGGCCTCCGAGGAGCTCGCCTCGACGGCCGAGGAGATGGCCTCGCAGTCCGAGTCGCTGCAGCAGCTCATGGCCTTCTTCCAGGTCCAGGGGCACGCGGTCCAGGCGCCGCGCCCGGCCGCCCCGGCCCAGCGCCACCTGGCAGCGGGCCTCGCCGCGGGGAACGGCGCCGGCCAGGCGGCCGGGGCGGTGGTCCACCCGCAGCACCTGCCACACCCGGGCAAGGGCGCGGCCAGGGCGGATCCCCGCGCCGAGGCGGGCTTCCAGCGCTTCTGAGCCGGCGGCCCGGCCCGACGCGGCGGACCTGGCGGCGTCTCAGCGCGCCGCCGGGTTGCGGGCCGGCCCGGCCACCCGGCGCAGCACGCTCCGGTCGACGTGGTGGAACGGCTCGGGCCGCCCGGTGATCTGGAGCACGGTGTCCTGCTCGTAGGAGAGCGTGCCGTCCTCGTTCACGGTGACGGCGATGGTGTACTCCAGCGTGCGGAAGTGCTCGTGGAGGAAGGGGGCGGAGGAGATGCCGGCGGTGGGCGAGCCGAGCGTGGCCCTCACGGTGAAGCGGCGGTCGCCGGGTCCGGCGGTGCCGGCCGCCAGGGCCACCTGGCCGCGCGGGATGGCCAGCGTCTGCAGCAGCGCCCCGGTGGCCGGCTCCCAGAGCCAGTAGCCGACCTGGTCGTGGAAGGTGAGCGGCTCGTCGAGCTTGTTGACGTGCTGGTGGTAGCGCAGCCCGTAGAGGAGCTGCGGCCCGTTGGCCTGCGGATCGATGGGCTCGAAGACCAGCCGCTCCCGGTAGGGCTCGTCCTCGGCCCCCTGCGCGACCGGGTGGGTGTCCAGGCCGCGCGCGCCCTCCCAGGTGCCCGCCAGCGGCGCCAGCGGCCCGAGGTGGCGCAGGGTGTCGAGGTCGATCTCCTCCGGCTCGGTGTAGATGTCGAGGGCCATGCGCCGCCTCCCGCCGGGATGGTACGGGAGTCGGCCCCTCCGGGCGAGGCCCGAGGAGGGGCTCAGCCGCGGGCGGCCTTCCACGCCAGCGACGCCGCCACCGCGCCGGCGAAGATCGAGAAGGCGCGGGTGAGCCAGGCGGCGCGGGTCCGGCCGGCCACCCGGGCCCCGGCCAGCGCGCCGGCGGCGAACCCGGCCGCCAGCGCCGCCACGAGCGGCCAGGGGAGGCCGCCCTGGCTCCTCGCGTAGACCAGCACGCCCGGGAGCCCGACCGGCGGGAGCATCGTGGCGAGGCTGGTCCCCTGCGCCTCGTGCCGGTCCAGGCCGACGACGCCGGTCAAGAGGGGCAGCATGACGAGGCCGCCGCCGACGCCGAGCAGCCCCGACAGCGCGCCGGCGAGCGCGCCGATCCAGAGCCCGTGCCAGGCGCTCCCCTGCGCGCGGGTCCCTCGCTGGACGGTGGCGAAGGACGCCCGCCAGCCGGTCACCGCCACGACGATTAGGAAGGCGACGAAGAGGAGCCGCATGGGCCGGTCCGGCAGAACGGCCGCTGCCTGCGCTCCGCCGCCGACGCCGGCCACGAAACCGGTCACCAGCGCCGCCACCAGCCCGAGCCGGAGCGGCGCGCGCCGGTGGTAGGAGACGACCGCCGGCAACCCCAGCGGCAGGAGCAGCACCGCCAGCGTCACCCCCTGCGCCGCGTGCTGGTCGAGCCCGAGGAGCAGCCCGAGCAGCGGCACGAGCACGATGCCGCCGCCGACGCCGAAGACGCCGGCGAGCATCCCGGCCACGAGGCCGCCGGCCAGGCCGGCGAGGAGGAGGGTGGTCACGGCGGAGGGCTCGGGGAGGGGGCGGGGAGGGAGGGGGCGGGGACCGGGGCGCGCGGCGGGCCGCCAAGGTACGCCGCCGCCCGGCCCGGCGCGAGCCCCGCCGCGAGCCCCGCC
>JAJYAW010000234.1 GCA_021779335.1 Myxococcales bacterium
CCGCACGGCCGCGGCCCGCCGGGCCGCCGCCGCCGCGGTGGTGGAGGACTTCCTGGCCGCCTTCGGCGTGAAGGGGCGCGCGCCCCGGACCATCGTCGGGACCGCCGGCCGGCCCGGTCGGGGCCGCAAGGGCTGACCGCCCGCCCCGGGGCGGGCTCACCCCCGGGCGCCGAAGAGGCCGCGCACCACCGCCGCGATGGCCAGCGGCGTGCCGACGGCCGGGTCGTACCGGCCGGCGATCTCGGCCGCCAGGGCGGCGGCGCTCTCCCAGCGCTCCTCCGGCCGCGCCGCCAGGCAGCGCAGCGTCAGCGCGTCGAGCGCGAAGGGGACCTCCGGGCGCAGCTCCGAGGGGGCGCGCAGCTCGCCGCGCAGGATGCGCTGCCCCACCTCGTCCACGGTGGCGCCGGGGAAGGCCCGGGCGCCGGTGAGCAGCTCGAAGAGGACGGCGCCCAGCGCGAACAGGTCGGTGCGCGGCGTGACCGGCTCGCCGCGGAGCTGCTCCGGCGCCAGGTAGTGGATCTTCCCGAGCGCCCCGGCCGCGCCCTTGGCGGCGCCGGGGGTGAGCGCCACGCCGAAGTCGCCCAGCTTGATCTCGCCGAGCCGCGAGACGAAGACGTTGGAGGGGGAGACGTCGCAGTGCACCAGGCCGAGCGGGGCGCCCTCGCGGTCCAGGCCGGCGTGGGCGTGGTCGAGCGCCTGCGCCAGCACGTGGCCCACGTAGGCGCCGAAGTCGAGCGGCAGGAGGATGGCGCGGCGGCCGCACTGGGCCAGCACGGCGCGCAGGTTCTCGCCGTCCACGTAGGCCATCACCAGGTACGGGGTGCCGTCGGCCACGCCGGCGTCGAGCACCTCCACCACCGCCGGGTGGTGCAGCCGCCGCGTCACGGCCGCCTCGCGCCGGAACAGCTCGACGTACTCCGGATCGCGGGCCAGGGCCGGCAGGAGCCGCTTGACCGCCACCACCTGCCCGGCGCGCGGGCCCTCGCGCACCACGGCGCGCCACACCTCCGCCATGCCGCCCCGGCCGGCCAGCGCCAGGAGCTCGTAGCCGGCCAGGCGGCCGGGCGCCCCGCTCACCGCCCGGCCCTCGGCGGTGGCCGCCCGGCGGCGAGGAGGAGGGCGAGCGCGCTGGCGGACCCCGGCATCCGCCGATTCTACCCTTCCGGCGGCCTCGCCTTCGCTTGACACCGCCGACCGGGGAGCCTAGGATCATGACATGGAAAACACCGCGTTGTTTCGCGGGGTTACGCTCTTTCGTCTCGATATCGCCTTGCCCCCTGCCGGGTTCGTGATTGGCTCCGCGTCGTTTGGGCCGACTTGAAAAAAGAGGAGTTCCCGGCCGCGTCCATGTGCAAGCTCCCAGCGGTGAGGGAGACGCCTACGGCTGCGGTCCGTATCACGGGAGCCCCACCTGTGAAGACACAGGTCCAAGCAACCGGAACACACGGCCCACGCGGGGGGCTTTTTTTCGTCCGCTCACGCTAATCTGCGCGCACCCAATGACGGCAGAGACCAAGGCGCTCAAGCGCGAGCTCCGCTCGGAGCTCATCGCGGCGCGGGCGCGCCTCTCCCAGGAGCAGCGCTTCGAGCGGTCGCGGCTGGTGGCGGAGCGGCTGGACGCCCTCCCCCTCCTGGCGGCGGCCCGCGTGGTGGCGCTCTACGCGGCGCTCGGCACCGAGGTGGACGTCGGCGCCACGAGCCGGAGGCTCTCCGCCCGCGGCGTGCGCTGCCTCTTCCCGCGCACGGTCCCGGGCGAGCGGCGGCTGCTCTTCTGCGCCTGCGAGCCCTTCGAGCTCGTGCCGGGGCCGCTGGGCGCCGCCGAGCCGCCCCCCAGCGCGCGCCTGGTGGCGCTCGAGGAGATCGACGCCTTCGTCATGCCCGGCGTGGGCTTCTCGGAGGACGGCCTCCGGCTCGGGCGCGGCGGCGGCTACTACGACGTGACCCTCAAGGAGGCGGCCCGCGCGGCCCGCGTCGGCGTGGGCTACGACCTGCAGCTCAGGCCCGCCCTGCCCCGCGAGCCGCACGACGTGCCGCTCGACGCCGTGGTCACCGAGTCCCGCACGCTGCTATTCACCAGGAGTCCAAGACCTTGAAGGTCCTCTTCCTCGGCGACGTCTTCGGCAAGCCGGGCCGGCAGGCGGTGCAGCGGCTCGTCCCCAGGCTCATCGCCCGCCACGGCCTCGACCTGGTGGTGGCCAACGCCGAGAACTCGGCGGGCGGCTCGGGCGTCACCCCGGACTCGGCCGACGAGCTGCTGGCCTGCGAGATCGACCTCCTCACCAGCGGCAACCACATCTGGTCGAAGCGCGAGATCGTCCCCTACCTGGAGCGGAGCGGCTCGCGGCTCCTGCGCCCGGCCAACTACCCGAAGGGCGCGCCGGGCCGCGGCCGCGGCGTGGCGGCCACGCCGGACGGGCGCAAGCTGGGCGTCGTCAACCTGGAGGGGCGGGTCTTCATGAAGAACCTGGACGACCCGTTCCAGGTGGTGCAGGGCGAGCTCGAGGCGCTGCGGCGCGAGGGCTGCACCTGCGTCCTGGTGGACATGCACTGCGAGGCCACCAGCGAGAAGAACGCCATGGGCTGGTTCCTGGACGGGAAGGTCTCGGCGGTGGTCGGCACGCACACCCACGTCCAGACGGCCGACCAGCGGGTGCTGCCGGGCGGCACCGCCTTCATCACCGACGTGGGGATGTGCGGCCCCTGGGACTCGATCATCGGCGTGAAGAAGGAGCTGGTGCTGGAGCGCTTCCTCACCCAGCGCCCCATGGCCTTCGAGCCGGCCAGGCGCGAGGTCTGGGTGCAGGGGGCGCTGCTGGACCTGGACGACGCCACCGGCAAGGCCCGCTCCATCGAGCGGGTGCAGGAGCGCGGCGAGGAGTAGGCGGGGCGGCCGCCTACCCCTCAACCACCAGCAGGGCGTAGGTCCGCTTCCCCTTCTGCAGCAGCAGGTAGCGGCCGGCCAGGAGATCGCCGGCGCCCAGCTTCCGCTCGCCGTCGGCGAGCGGCGCCCCGTTGAGGGAGAAGCCCTTCCCCTGGATGCCGCGCCTGGCGTCCCCCCTGGAGGTGGCCAGCCCCACCTTGACGAGCGCGTCGGCCGCGCCCAGCCCGGCGAGCTCGGCGGCGGTGACGCGGGCCGAGGGGATCTCGCCGGCCAGCACCGCCAGCGCGTCGGCGCCCGCGCCGGCGAGGTCGGTGCCGCCGAAGAGGAGCCGGCTGGCCTCCACCACGCCGCGGCACGCGTCGCCGCCGTGGATGCGGGTGGTCATCTCCTCGGCCAGGCGGCGCTGCGCGGGGCGCTTGCCGGGATCGCGCGCCTGCTCGGCCATGAGCGCCTGGATCTCCTCCACCGGGAGGAAGGTGAAGTAGCGGAGCCAGCGCTCGACGTCGGCGTCCTCGCTCTGCAGCCAGAACTGGAAGAACCTGTAGGGGGAGGTCTTCTTCGGGTCGAGGTAGATGGCGCCCGCCTCGCTCTTGCCGAACTTGGCCCCCGAGGCGGTGGTGAGGAGCGGCAGCGTCAGGCCGTGGGCCGTGGCCCCCTCCTTGCGCGAGACGAGCTCGGCGCCGGCGGTGATGTTGCCCCACTGGTCCGACCCGCCCATCTGCAGCTCGCAGCGCTCCGTCTTCCAGAGGTGCCAGAAGTCGTACGCCTGGATCAGCATGTAGGTGAACTCGGTGTAGGAGATGCCGGTCTCCATCCGGTTCTTCACCGAGTCCTTGGCCAGCATGTAGTTGACGGTGAAGTGCTTGCCGGCGTCGCGCAGGAACTCCATCAGGCCGAGCGGGCGCAGCCAGTCGGCGTTGTTGCGCACCAGCGCCGCGCCCGGCCCCTCGAAGCGCAGGAACCGCGTCAGCTGGGCGCGCTGGCAGGCCACGTTGTGGTCGATCTGCTCCACCGAGAGCACCGGCCGCTCGCTCCGCTTGCCGGAGGGGTCGCCCACCATGCCGGTGCCGCCGCCCACCACCACGATGGGCGTGCCGCCGCAGCGCTGCAGCCACGCCAGCGCCATGACCGGCACCAGGTTCCCCACGTGGAGCGAGTCGGCGGTGGGGTCGAAGCCCACGTAGCCGGTGATGGGCCCCTGCGCCAGCCGCTCGGCCAGGCCCGGGGTCACGTCCTGCAGGAAGTCACGCCGCTTCAGCTCTTCGAGGAGGGTCGCCATGAAGGAGCGCACTCTACTTGAGCCCCGCGGGGGCGGGCGAGGCCTACTTGAACCCCGTGCCGACGAGGTAGCACTCGTAGCTGTGCTCGCGGGTGGCCCTGGGCCGGACCACGTGGACCTCCTGGAAGCGCGCCGCCACCTCCTTCTTGAACCCGGGGAACTCGCCGCCCATGAAGATTTTGGTGACGAAGCCGCCGCGCCTCTTGAGCGTGGCCTCGGCCACGCCGAGGGCCATGCGGCACAGCTCGATGGAGCGGGCCTCGTCGGTGAACTTCACGCCGATGGTCTTGGGCGCCATGTCGCTGGTGACGAGGTCGAAGGGGCCGGCGTGCAGCGCGCGGATCTTCGCGAGCGCGTCCGGCGCCAGCAGGTCCACCACCGCGGTCTTGACCCAGGGCTTGCCGATGCGCCGGATCTCCTCGAGGTCCACCCCCACCGCCACCCCCTGCGCCCCCACCGCGTCGGCCAGGATCTGCAGGAAGCCGCCGGGCGCCGCGCCGAGGTCGAGCACCGCGCCGCCCCGGGGCAGCAGGTCGTGGCGCCGGAGGATCTCCTCGATCTTGAAGGCCGAGCGGGCCCGCAGGCCGGCCTTCTTGGCCTGCCGGTAGTAGAAGTCCTTGGGGTCGTAAGGCTTGCTCATGGCCGTCCAGTTGCCGCGGGGGGGGAGGGGCGCCTATCCTGCGCGGGCCCGCCGCCCAGTCAAGCCTGCATGTCGCTCCGGACCCTCACGCTCGTCAGCCTGCTCGCCCTGCTCCTCGGGCTGGGCGTGGTGGGGCGCGCCACCTGGCGCATCCGGGCGCTGGAGGCCGAGTCGGCGGGGCTGGCCCGCACCGGCCGGGCGGCCGGCGACTCCTTCGTGGCGACGCTCCAGGGCGAGCACGCGGTCCGCCAGTTCCAGGCCTTCGACCGCCGGCGCGCGGTGGCGCTGGCGCGGGCCGCGGCGCGGCGCGACCGGCTGCTGGCGCTGCTCCTCGCGGCGGCCGGCGGCGTCGGGCTGGCGGCGGCGGCCGCCTTCCGGCGCATGGCGCGGGAGCTGGAGGAGGAGCGGCGGCTCCTGGCGGAGGAGCGCGGGGACGCGCCCCGCTGAGGGCTGGATTCCTGGACCAGGCCCGTCCGATTCCGCGGCCGATCGGCA
>JAJYAW010000235.1 GCA_021779335.1 Myxococcales bacterium
CCGGGGTCCGCGCCGCGGCCGCCGTCGTGGACCGCTCCCGGCCGGCGCGGGGGTCCGCGGCGCGGCCCGGCCCGGCCGCCGTCAGCGCCGCAGGAACCGCTCGTAGAGCCGGTAGCCCTGCGCCAGGGCCTCGATCTCGATCCACTCGCCGCGCTGGTGGGCCTGGCTGGTGGCGCCCGGCCCCAGGTTGACGGCCGGGATGCCGTGGGCGTGGAGCCGCGCCACGTCGGTCCAGGCCTGCTTCGCCTCGGCCACCACGCCGGTCCGGTCCAGCAGCCGCCGCACCTGCGGGTTGGTGCCGTAGGCCGGGCAGGAGGGCGACAGGTCGGTGAACTGGAGCTCCGCCCCGTGGCGCGCCGCCAGGGCGGTCAGCTCCGCGACCGCGTCCTCGAGCGACTTGTCGGGGGCGAAGCGGAAGTTGAGGTTGAGCGTGCAGAGGTCCGGCACCACGTTGCGCGCCCGGCCGCCCTCGATGCGGGTCACCGAGAGCACCTCGCGGAAGGGGAGGCCGCCGGAGACCGCCTCCCGCGGGGCCCGGGCCGAGAGCTCGGCGAGCAGCGCGCCGGCGCGGTGCACCGCGTTCTCGCCGTCCCAGGGGCGGGCCGAGTGGGCCGCCCGGCCGTGGAAGGTGGCCGTGGCGTGGATGGAGCCGACGCAGCCGAGCTGCAGCCGGTTGTCGGTGGGCTCGAGGCAGAGCGCCAGCGCCGCGCCCTTGAGCTCGGGCGCCGTGGCCAGCACGGCCTCCAGCTCGTTCTCCAGGTAGGGGCCCTCCTCGCGCGAGTAGAAGACCAGCGCCAGATCGCAGAAGCGCTCCGCCGCCGGCAGCGCCTCGCTGAGCGCCATCATGAGCGCCAGGCCGCCCTTCATGTCGGAGGCGCCCGGCGCCACCAGCCGGCTCCCCTCGCGGCGCGGCCCGCCGCGGTCGGCCTGGTGGACCGGCACGGTGTCGAGGTGGCCGCACAGCACCACCAGCGGCTGCGCCGCCCCCTCCGGCGCGGGCGCGTCCACCTGCACCACCAGCGAGTTCCCGACCCGCCGCACGTGGGGGAAGAGCCGCCCGGCCCAGGCCTCCACCTGGTCGCACAGCGCCCGCTCCTCGCCGATGGGCGAGAGGTAGCCGCACAGCGCGGCGGTGCGCTCCGCCAGCAGCTCGGCGAGCGCGCGCTCCGACTCCCCCTCGCGCCCGGGCTCGCGCGGCCAGGTCACACCTGGACCTCGAAGTCGCGCAGCGCCTGGTTGAGCGAGACCTTCTTGTCGGTGGAGGCCGAGCGCCGCCCCACGATGAGGGCGCAGGGGATCTGGTAGGTGCCGGCCGGGTAGGCCTTGGGGCGCGTGCCGGGGATGACCACCGAGCGGGCCGGCACCCGCCCTTTGTGGACGACCTCCTGCGGGCCGGTCACGTCGATGATGGGCGTGGAGCCGGTGATGCAGACGTTGGCGCCCAGCACCGCGTCCTCCTCGACGAGTACGCCCTCCACCAGGATGCAGCGCGAGCCGAGGAAGACGCCGTCCTCCACGATGTTGGGGCGGGCCCCGGGCGGCTCGAGCACGCCGCCGATGCCGCAGCCGCCGGCGATGTGCACGTTGCGCCCCACCTGGGCGCAGGAGCCGACGGTGGCCCAGGTGTCCACCATCGAGCCGGTGGCCACGCGGGCGCCCACGTTGACGAAGCCGGGCAGCACCACCACGCCCGGCTCGAGGAAGGCGCCGAAGCGGACGATGCCGCCCGGCACCAGCCGCACCCCGGCCTGCTCCAGGTCCTTCTTGAGCGGGATCTTGTCCCGCGCCTGGAAGGGCCCGTACTCGTGCACCTCCATGGTGGTGATGGCGAAGTAGAGGTTGACCGCCTGCATGAGCCAGGCGTTCACCCGCCACTCGCCGTCCACCTTCTCGGCCACCCGCAGCGCGCCCTGGTCCAGGCCGTTCATGGCGGCCATGACCGCGTCCCGGTGCGCCGGGTCCGCCAGCCTGGACCGGTCGGCGAAGGCCGCCTCGACCCGCCCCCGCACCTCGTCGAACCCGCTCATGCCGCCACCCTCCGCCAGGCCTCGATGGCCTCGCCGCACTCGGACAGGGTGGGCACCAGCGCCACCCGCACGTAGCCCTCGCCGGCGCCGAAGGCCGTCCCCGGCGCCACCACGATCCCCGCCTCCAGCAGCCGCGCCGCGTAGCCGGCCGAGTCCAGGCCGGCCGGCACCCGCACCCACAGGTACAGGGTGGCCTCGGAGCCGTGCACCGCGAGCCCGCGCTCGCGGAAGAAGGCGAGGAAGAGCTCGCGCTTGCGGGCGAAGATCCCGCGCCGCTCCGCCGCGTGGGCGTCGTCGCTCCAGGCCGCGGTGGCCGCGGCGCTGACGAAGTCGGGCGAGGCCACGCCGGGGTGCGAGCGCAGCCGCCTGAGCACCGCGACGAGGTCGGCGTCGCCGGCCACGAAGCCGGTCCGGTAGCCGGTCAGGCCGCTCCGCTTGGAGCAGGAGTGGATGGCGAGCACGTTCTCCACCTGCACCTGCAGCATGGAGGGCGGCGGCGCGCCGAAGTAGATGTCGGCGTAGCACTCGTCGGAGACCACGATGAAGCCGTGGCGCAGCGCGGCCGCGCCCACCCGCGCCAGGTAGTCGCGCGGCGCCAGCGCGCCGGTCGGGTTGTGCGGGTAGCTCACCCAGAAGAGCAGCGTCCGGTCGAGGACGGCCGGGCCGAGGGCCTCGGGCTCGATGAGGAAGCGGTTGGCCGCGGTGAGCGGGACCTTGAGCGGCGTGAGGCCGGCGAAGCGGGCGCCCACCTCGTAGGTCGGGTAGCCGGGGTCCGGCATGACCACGGTGCGCCGCGCCGCGCTCGCAGAGCCGTCGCCGGGGGCGCCGGCCGTGCTCGCGTCGCCGCCGCCGCAGAAGGCGAAGGGCAGGTGGAAGATGGTCTCCTTGGCGCCGGTGGCGGGCAGCACCTGCCGCTCCGGATCGACCGACACGCCGAAGCGGCGCGCCAGGTAGCCGGCGGCGGCCTGCCGCAGCGCCGGCGGGCCGGCCGCGCTCGGGTACTGCGACACCTCCGGGACGGCGTCGCGCAGCGCCTGGCGCAGGAAGGGGGGCGTGGGCTCCCTGGGATCGCCCAGGCCGAAGTCGAAGAGGCGCGTCCCGGCCGCGCGGAGCTGCGCCTTGCGCGCCTCCAGCGCCACCATGAGGTTCTGCTGGAGCTGGCCCAGGACGGGGTTCACGGGAGGGGCGCGCACGGGGGGCGAGATTATGCCCAAAGGTCCGGAGATGCGCTATCAACGGCCCATATGCTCCGCTACGACGTGGTGGTCATCGGATCGGGGCCGGCGGGCGAGAACGGCGCGCTGCAGGCCGCGGCCCTCGGCAAGAAGGTGGCGCTGGTCGAGAAGGAGGCCGTGCCCGGCGGCGCCTGCGCCAACACCGGCACCATCCCCTCCAAGGCGCTCCGCGAGACCGCGCTGGCCATCCGCCAGGCGCGCAGCCGCGACGTGCACGGCATCGAGCTCAAGGTGGCCGACAAGGTCACCGTCCCCGAGCTCATGGGGCGCCGCGGGCTGGTGACGGCGCGCGAGCACAGCCGCATCCGCGACGGCCTCTCCCGCGCCGGCGTCGAGTCCTTCCGCGGCAAGGCCAGCTTCGTCGACCCGCACACCATCCGCGTCGCCGGGCCCGGCGGCTTCAGCATCCAGGAGATCGGGGCCGAGGTGGTGCTGCTGGCCACCGGCACCCGCCCCTTCCACCCGCCCCAGTACACCTTCGACCACGCGCGCATCTACGACTCCGACACCATCCTCATGCTGGACCGGGTCCCCGGGTCGCTCGCCATCCTGGGCGGCGGCGTGGCCGGCTGCGAGTACGCCTCCATCTTCGCGGCGCTGGGCGTCCACGTGCACGTGGTGGACTCCAAGGAGCGGCTCCTCCCCTGGCTCGACGGCGAGCTCTCGCTGGCCATGCAGGAGTCCTTCGTCGAGATGGGCATCGAGCTCCACCAGGGGCTGCGCGCCACCCGGCTGGAGGCCGGCGACCGCGACGTGCTGGTCACCCTCTCCACCGGCTCGCGCATCGTGGCGGAGAAGGTGCTGGTGGCCGGCGGCCGCATCGGCAACGTCGAGGCGCTCAACCTGGGCGCGGCCGGGCTCGAGGCCACCGAGAAGGGGATCCTGGAGGTCAACCACCACTACCAGACCAAGGTGCCGCACATCTACGCGGCCGGCGACCTGGTGGGCTTCCCCGGCCTGGCCTCGGCCTCGATGGAGCAGGGGCGCGTGGCCATGCTGCACGCCTGCAACGGCTCGCGCTCCAAGCTGGCCGACCTGCTGCCGGTGGGCATCTACACCATCCCCGAGGTCTCCTGCGTCGGCGAGTCGGAGGAGTCGCTCTCCGCCAAGTTCCTGCCCTACGTGGTCGGCAAGGCCAGCCTGCAGGCCAACGCCCGCGCCAACCTGATCGGCGAGGCGGTGGGCTTCGTGAAGGTCCTGGCGGCCCGCGCCGACGGCAAGATCCTGGGCGTCCACTGCATCGGGCCGCACGCCTCGGAGCTGGTCCACCTGGGCCACGCCGTCATGGCGCTGGGGGGCGACCTGCGCTACTTCGCCGAGGCGGTCTTCAACTACCCGACGCTGGGCGAGGCCTACAAGTACGCGGCCTTCGAGGCGCTGGATCGGATGAAGGGCGGCGCGCCGCCGGCCTGAGCGCCCGGCCCGCGGCCGCCCGCCGGGCGGCGGCCCCACAAACAGACGGGGCGGCCGCCGTGGCCACCCCGTCACCCCTCCCGCACGATGCTCGAGAGGCAGCCTACGGCGACGCGAGGGGCGCCGTAACCCCGCGAGCACGGGACAACGCTGGGTGCGCATCGGCGCGCAGGCAGCAAGATCGAGGTGTTGGCGGCGCTAGCCGAGCCTGGCCCGGGCCTGGGAGAGCGCGGTGTGGACCTGCTCGAGGGCCCGCTTGGCCGCGTCGAGCTCGGCGCGGTCGCGCTTCATGGACCCGAGCTCGGTCGCCAGCGCGTCGCGCTCGCGGGCGAGCTCCGCCAGCGCCGCGCGGAGCCGCGCCCCGTCGGTGGCCGCGTCGCGCAGCGACTCGGTGAGCCGCGCCACCTCCAGCTCGGCCTCGCCGCGGCGCGCCGCCTCGTGGTCGGCCCGCTGCGAGACCTCCTCCAGCAGCCGGGCCCGCTCCTCGTCGAGCGCCGCCACGGCCTGCGAGCGGCGCAGCGCCTCGTCGCGCTCCGCCTCCAGCCCCTCCAGCTCGCCGAGCAGGTCGCCGAGCACGGTCCGCTTCTGCGAGAGCTC
>JAJYAW010000236.1 GCA_021779335.1 Myxococcales bacterium
CCTCCTCTTCCCGCCCTTCGAGGGCGATCCGATCGGGATCCGGCTGCCGTTCCAGCTCGGCCAGCGGTAGGGGCGCGCGGGCCGGTCAGCGCGCCGGTCGCCGGACCGCGGCGAGCGCGGCGACCCCGGCGACGAACAGCCCGAGCGCGCCGATCGTGCGCGCCCCGACCGGCTCGCCCGCCGCCGCGCCGAGCGCCACCGCGACCGCCGGGTTGACGTAGGCGTAGCTCGTGGCCAGCGCGGGGCGGACCTGGCGCAGGAGGAAGGCGTAGGCGCTGAAGGCGACGAGCGACCCGAAGACCGCGAGGTAGAGCCAGGCCGCGAGCGGCCCGGCGGCCGGGACGGCGGTGATCCGCTCGCCGCGCAGCACCCCGGCGAGGGCCAGCGCGGCCCCCCCGGCCAGCATCTCGACGGCGGAGGCCATCGCGCCGTCCGGCACCGGGAGCCGCCGGCCCCAGATCGAGCCGAGGG
Source organism: Myxococcales bacterium (assembly GCA_021779335.1). GTDB lineage: Bacteria > Myxococcota > Myxococcia > Myxococcales > Anaeromyxobacteraceae > JADKCZ01. Next base: position 472 of record JAJYAW010000236.1, read on the forward strand.
CCCAGCACCAGGTGGAGGCGACGAGCAGGAGCGTGCCGCGCGGGCTCGCGGACAGCTCTCCGCCGAGCTGGAGGACGATCACCCCGGCGAGGCCGAGGGCGATGCCCGCTCCCTCGGCGCGCGCCGGCCGCTCCCCCCAGAGCGAGGCGAGGAGGACGGTCCAGAGGGGAAGGGACGCGACCACCACCGCGGCCAGGTTCGAGGAGACCCACTGCTCGGCCAGGGTGACGAGGCCGTTGGCGGCGCACAGGAGCACGCCGACCAGCGCCCCCGCGCCCCAGGCTTTCCGGGTCGGCCACGGCGCGCCTCTCGCCCGCAGGTAGGTGAGGAGGACGCCGCCGGCGAGGAGGAAGCGGCCGGCGGCCATCAGGAGCGGCGGCACCCCGGCGATCGCGATCCGGATGGCGAGGTAGGTCGAGCCCCAGATGACGTAGAGCGCGAGGAGCGCGGCGACGACCGCTGCGCCGCGCCGCGAGGGCGCGCCGGCCGGCGAGGGCAGGGGGCGAGGTTCCGGCACCGCGAGACTCTACGACGGCGCGGCCGCGCCCGGGGGCGTGCGGCGCGCCCCGGGCCCCCCTTGCCCCCGGATCGGGCTCAGCGCCGCGGGGGAGGGTGCGTGGTCGGCTCGTGCGCGAGGTGGCAGTCGCCGCAGGGCGCCCCTCCCGGCTCCAGCTGGGGGTGGCTCTGCCGCCACCGGGAGTCCTCCGCGTGGCACCGGAGGCAGAGCTCCTCGCCGGTGGCGCGGAGCATGTGCGGGGCGTCGGTCGCGTGCGGGGAGTGGCAGCCGAAGCACTTCCCCTCCTTCACCGGCCGGTGCGGCCGCTTCAGCGCCTCGATCGCCGAGAAGTCGTGGCAGTTCCGGCAGGCGTCGAGCCCCGGCCCGTTCGCCCTCGGGGGGGTCGCGGGGGTGGTCGGCGCGGCGTGGCACTCCCCGCAGGTTCGCTCGGCGAAGGGCGGGTGCTCGTTGGCGCGCAGCAGCGCCTTCCCCGCCGAGGCGTGGGGGACGTGGCAGCCGGTGCAGACGGCCGTGGAGACGTCGAAGCCGGCGTGCGCCTTCACCAGCTCGCCGTCGGTCGGGTCGTGGCACTCGAGGCAGAGCGCCGGGACCGGCGACCGGAGGAGCCGGACGTCGTTCGAGCCGTGGCCCATGTGACAGTCGAGGCAGTCGTCGGCCGCCGGCGGGTGGACGGTGCCGCCCTTGGCCTCGCCGGCCTTCAGGAGGTCGTCGTGGCAGCCGGTGCAGAGCGCCTCGGACGGCTGGCGGAGCAGGTGCTTCTGGTCCGAGCCGTGGGGGTCGTGGCACTCGGTGCATGGCCCGTCGGCGAACGGGGGGTGGATCGAGCGCCCGCCCGCCCAGGTCTTCCGCGCGCCGACGTGGCACTGGAGGCAGAGCGCCTCCGGCTCGGCCTTCAGCGCCGCCTTCCCGCCCGCGTGCGGGACGTGGCAGGCGGTGCAGTCGCCGCCGGCGAAGGGGCTGTGGATCTCCTTCCCCTCGAGCGCCTTCACCTTCTCGCCGTGGCAGCCGACGCAGAGCCGCTGGGGCGGCGCGCGGATGAGGCGCGGGGTCGGGGCCGCGTGGGGATCGTGGCAGGCGGTGCAGGTCCCCTTCGGCTGCGACGGGTGGACGTGGGAGCCCTCGCGGAAGGCGGGCTTGCCGCGGGCGTGGCAGCCGAGGCAGAGCGGCTCGACCGGGCCGCGGAGGTGCTTGGGGCCGCCGCCGTGGGGGTCGTGGCAGGCGGTGCAGTCCCCCTCTCGCGCCGGGGCGTGCGCGGCCGGATCGCGCGCCCAGGCGGTGGCGGCCGGGTGGCAGCCGGCGCAGAGCTGGGCCACGGGGCGGACGAGGAGGCGGGGGAGCTCCGAGGCGTGCGGGTCGTGGCAGGTCGTGCAGGCGCCGTCGGCGGCCGGCCCGTGGGCCCCGGGCTTCGCCAGGATCGCCTCGATCCCGTCGTGGCACTGGAGGCAGAGCGGGCGCGGCGCGTCGGCGAGGAGCGCGCGGCGCTCGGAGGCGTGCGGGTCGTGGCAGGTGGTGCAGGTCCCCTCGGCCACCGGCGGGTGGACCGTCTTCTTCTGGAAGGCCCGCTCCCGGTCGGCATGGCAGCCGTAGCAGAGGGCCGGCTGCGGCGTGCGCACGGCGAGCGGCTTCGCCGACGACGGGTCGGCGTGGCAGCCCGAGCAGTCGTTCAGGACGGGGTGGGCCAGGGTGCGCAGGAGCGCCGGCGTCCGCGCGTGGAGCTGGTGGCAGCTCGTGCAGCGCACGTTCGCCACCGGGTAGCCGCCGTGGCGCTCGGCCGGGTGGCAGCGGCCGCAGAGCCCCGCCTCCTCCCCCTTCAGCAGCCCCTTCAGGTCGGAGGCGTGCGGCGCGTGGCAGTCGCTGCACCGGACCGCGCCCCAGGGCGCGCCGCCGTGGACCGGGTCGAACCGCTCGCCGTCGTGGCAGCGGGTGCAGAGGCGCGGCTCGCCGTCGGCGAGGACCAGCCGCCCGGCGCTGCCGTGCGGGCCGTGGCAGGCGTCGCACCCGCGCTCGTCCTGGAAGGGGGGGTGGACGATCGCGCGGCGGGCCTCCCGGAGCGTCGCGGCGTGGCACCCTGCGCAGGGCTCCTCGACGTCGTCGGCGAGCGCCGGCGACGACGCGGCGACGGCGAGGAGGAGCATGGTGACCCAGCGTGAATCGTGCGCCTGGTGGATGCGTCTCAGGGGAGCCTCCGCCGCGGTCCGGAGCTGGACCGGCGCCGCCAATGTGCACCGGGAGGCGCAGCCGGGGGCTGACGTCGATCAAGCGGCGGTCGCTCGATTGACGCGGCGGCGTCCGCGGAGCGAGACTGCCCCGCCATGCCGATCCAGGTCAGGTTGAACGGGGAGCTCCGCGAGCTCCCCGACGGGCTCACGGTCGCCGGCCTCCTCGCCCACCTCGGGATCAAGGCGCCGCGCGTCGCCGTCGAGGTGAACGAGGCGGTGGTCACGCGCGACCGGCACGACGCGCAGCGGATCGGCCCCGGCGACGCGATCGAGATCGTGGCCTTCGTCGGCGGGGGGTGACATGGCGGACACCTGGTCGATCGGCGCGCGGACCTTCACCAGCCGGCTCCTGGTCGGCACCGGGAAGTACCCCGACTTCGCCACCATGCAGCGGGCCCACGTCGCCTCGGGCGCCGAGATCGTCACCGTCGCCGTCCGGCGGCTGGACCTCGCGGCCAAGGGGGAGGCCTCGCTCCTCGAGTGGATCCCGAAGGGCCTGGTGCTCCTGCCGAACACCGCCGCCTGCTTCACCGCCGAGGAGGCGATCCGGACGGCGCGGCTCGGGCGGGAGCTGGGGATGGGCGACCTGGTGAAGCTCGAGGTGATCGGGGATCCCCGCACCCTCTTCCCCGACGTGGTGGGGCTGGTGGAGGCGGCGCGCGCGCTGGTGAAGGAGGGCTTCACGGTCCTCCCCTACACCAACGACGATCCGGTCACGGCGCGGCGGCTCGAGGAGGTGGGCTGCGCGGCGATCATGCCGCTCGGCGCGCCGATCGGCTCCGGGCTCGGGCTCCGCAACCCGACCAACCTGCGGATCATCCTGGAGGCGGCCCGGGTGCCGGTGCTCGTCGACGCCGGGGTGGGGACGGCGAGCGACGCGGCCATCGCCATGGAGCTCGGCGCGGCCGCGATCCTGATGAACACCGCCATCGCCGGCGCGCAGGATCCGGTCCTCATGGCCGAGGCGATGCGCGACGGCGTCACCGCCGGCCGGAAGGCCTTCCTCGCCGGGCGGATCCCGATGCGGCTCCACGCCGCCGCCTCGAGCCCCATGACCGGGCTCATCGGCCGCTGATCAGGCGCGCGGCGCCACCGGCTCGATCGCCTCGGCGACGAGCCGGAAGACGCGCGACGGGTGCCCCCAGCCGCCGGCGGCGAAGCCGGCCTGCACCTTCCGGTAGGCCACCGGGTGATCCGCCTCGGCGATCTCCTCGACGGCGCCCTGGAGCGCGAAGCCGGTCGCCTCGTCGAGGTCGACCACCAGCCGCACCTCGCGCCGGTTGGCGCGCAGGTTCATGTAGGTCTTGAGCGCCAGGCCGTCCCCGTGGAAGAGCGCCACCCGCCCGTCGCGCGCCTCGTGGTGGAAGACGAAGCGCGGCGAGACGTTGGCAGTGGGGCCGACGCAGACGATCGCGTGGCGCACCGCCGCGGCGAGGTCGCGGACGTCCTCGTAGGGGATCGGGTCGAAGAAGCGGAGGGTGTAGGGGCTGTGGTGGACCGAGAAGACCTGGGCGCCGAGCACCGTGAACCCGCGGGGCCCGGGCGACAGGAGGTCGGCGGGGGCCCGGGCGTCGGAGAGCGGCAGGCTCTTCACCTGGTAGCCCTGGTACTGCTCCGGCCGGGTGAGGTGGACGGTGACGCACTCCCCCGGGCCGGGCGGCCTGGGCAGGGCGCCGCCCAGGCCGACCCGGAGCTCGCGCGCGGAGGGCCCGGGCGCGACCTCGCGCACCGGGTGGATCGAGACCGACGCGGCGCTGCCCGGGAGCGACGTCGTCGCCATGTAGGAGAGGATCTTGGGGGCGCCGAGCGAGTGGAAGCGGGGCGCCTGCAGCGGCGCCTGCGCCTCGAGGAAGGCGAGGAAGCGATCGAGCTCGCTCGACACGTCGGATCACCTCCGCGATGATGGCCGGACGTTAGCGATGGCCCTCCCGGTTGTCCACCTGATCACCGATCGGCGGCTGGCGCCGGCGCTCGGGCCGCGGCTCGAGGCGGCGCCCGCCGGCGCGCCGCCGGGTGCGGTCGCCGTCCACCTGCGCGAGAAGGACCTCGGCGGCGCC
>JAJYAW010000237.1 GCA_021779335.1 Myxococcales bacterium
CCGGCCCGAGCGGCGCGCCCCCCTGCACCCAGGGCGCGCCCACCGAGGCCTTGCGGCCGGCGTGGGCCAGCTGCACGCCCGGCGCGGCGCCCTGCGCCTCGACGAAGCGGACCACGCGGGCCAGCGGCTCCACCTGGCCGTCCTCCCAGAGCCCGAGGTCGGCCGGCGAGATGCGGCCGCGCGGCTCCACGGCGGTGGCCTCGACGAGGACCAGGCCGGCGCCGCCCTGGGCCAGGCCGCCGTAGTGGACCAGGTGCCAGTCGCCGGCCCGCCCGTCCACGGCCGAGTACTGGCACATGGGGGAGGCGCCGAGCCGGTTGCGCAGGGTCACGCCGCGGAGCGCGAGGGGGTCGAAGAGCATGACCGCGTCATGCCACGCCGGCCGGCGGCGGGGAAGCGGGCCGGCGGGGGCGGCGCGGCGGGGTCCGGCGGCGCCGCCGGAAATGGGAAGGGCGACGGTGGCTGGCCACCGCCGCCCTCCCGGAGAGGTCCGCTGGCGTCGCCGGGCTACCGGGCGCCGGGCCGCCAGCTCAGGCCGACCGAGCCGATCCAGACGTCGGTCTTGTAGGTGCCGGGGAAGGCCTCGGTGCCGGTGGCGGTCACCCTGTCGAACCAGGCGTGGAAGACCGTGGCGCTGAGCTGCATGCCGGGCGAGAGGTTGAAGCCCGCGCCCACCGCGCCGCACCAGGAGCTGGCGTCCGGCAGCGTCGGCGAGTAGGTGGAGGTCTTCAGGCCGGAGACGTCCCGCTCCACGCCGGCCCGGAGCTGCAGCCGGTCGCTGGCGTCGTACTCGGCGCCGAGGCGGTAGGTCTGGCCGTTGCCGTAGTTGCGCGGCACCGGGATGTTGGCGCCCTTGGACCCGACGAACACGTCCTCCTTGTAGACCTCGTACCAGTTGTAGGTGTAGGTGGCCGACACCAGCAGCTGCCGGGTGGCGTGGTAGGCCGCGCCGACGTTGAGGACCGACGGGTAGGTGAGCTCGTGCGTCACGCCCTGGTCCTGCACGCACCACGGGCTGGTGGAGCCGGGGACGCAGCTGGCGGCGGCGATGCCGGCCGGCACCACGAAGTGGCCGTCGCCCTTCAGGTTCATCTTGCCGAGGTACTTGAAGTCGGCGGCGAAGGAGAGCCGGTCGCTGGGGGTGACGTCGACGGAGAAGGCCGGCGCCAGCGCGCCCCCCTTGGTGGAGAGCTCGCCGTAGGCGTCGGGGAAGGGCTGGATGCCCTGCTTCAGGTACTCGGTGCCGTAGTAGTAGACGGCCTGCACGCCGACCCGGACGTACTGCGAAGGGGCGAAGGCGCCCGAGAGGTAGCCGGCGTAGATCTTCCGGTCCACCGTGATGATGCGGCCGCGGCCGGCCCAGTCGTCGGGCCAGAAGACGTTGCCGCCGGCGATGACGTTCAGGCCGGCGCCGACGGCGGCGTCGTAGCCCGCCACCTTGAAGCCGTACATGCCGAAGAGCGAGACGGGCGGCACCGGCTTGAACTTGGTGGAGGCGGTGGAGGGGCTCAGGGTCCCGGTGGTGTCGCTCCAGCTCGTGTTGAGGATCAGCACCGAGCCGGCCAGCGAGAGGCTGAGGCCGGGGCCCAGCCGCGCCATGGCGGCCGGGTTGGAGTAGGCCGCGCCGGCGTCGGCCGGGGCGGCCAGGCCGGAGCTCACCATGGCGAGGTCGCGCGGGTTGACGTTGGGGACGTCGTAGCCGTTGGCCAGGGCCACGGCGGGGACGAGGAGGGCGAGGGCGAGGATCTGGATGCGCATGGTGGCCTCCTCCTACGGGAACGCGACGGCGCGGGTGGCGGGCGGGACGTTGGCGGGATCGACGAGGTAGAGGGCCGCGTCGAGCTGCACCTGCGGGCTGAGCGCCAGCATGGCGTGCGGCGCCGGGCCGCCCACCGCGTCGGTGTAGAGCGTGGTCGCGCCGCCGATGAGCATGTCGAGCAGGTCGTTGGTCGGGTTCGGCACCACCGTGTCCTGGTAGGCGATCTGCGCGAAGACGTCCTTCGGGTCCTGGGCCACCGAGCCGTCCGGGCTGGCGAGCAGGTTGGGCATGGGCGCGCCGCGCAGGTGGCCGGCGTAGTTGATGGGATCGCCGGGGTCGAGGATCCACTTGGCCACCTGGAGGAGCTGCAGGTACTTGGCGGCCATGACCGGATCGAAGGCCGGGTCGCCGGGCGTCACCTTGGCCCGCGTGAAGCCGGGGAGGAGCGCCGGGAAGAGGGCGTCCACGCCGGCCTGGAAGGAGGGCGAGGTGGTGAAGACGTCCACGATGGGGCCGCCGCCGACCGAGAGCGAGGCGCGGGAGATGCGGGGGTTGGTGGCGACCACGCTCGTGCCGTCGAGGGAGCCGAGCGAGATGCCCTCGTAGTAGATGGCAGAGGGATCGACCACCACGCCGAGCGGCGTGAGCAGGGAGGTGAGCGGGTTGCCGGCCGGCGCGGGCATGGTGGGCGGCCGGGCGGCGGCCAGGGTCAGCGCCGAGACGTCGAAGACGTTCTGCCGGAAGGTGTCGCGGGTCCGGAAGAAGTTGGCGCTCACGAAGTAGCGGGAGCCGGCGGGGCGGGGGACCGAGCCGTTGTCGCAGACGCCGGGGCGGACCGGGTCGCCCTGCCCGGCGCTGGCGGCGAAGGCGCCGGCCTTGTCGCAGGTGCCGTTGGCGGTGCCGTCGGTGGTGCAGTCGGCGTCGGCGGCGCACCAGTTGCGCTCACCGTGCAGCGGGTAGTCGATGCCCGCCACCAGGAAGCCCTGGCTGGCCAGCGCGCTGGCCAGCGCGAAGACGGTCGAGCTGCTGCCGTTGAGGCCGTGGCCGACGACGACGAGCTTGGCGCAGCGGGCGCCGGCGGGGTACGGCGGCCCGGGGCAGGGCGGGACCGCGGCCGGGTCGGGGACGGCCACCACGGCGTGGAGCGTGGTGAGCAGGGTGGGCAGCGTGGCCGGGCTGGCGAGGTCGGCGGCCAGCGTCGGGCGCAGGGCGCCGGTCGACTTGTCGATGAGGTCGGCCGAGTTGAAGGCCAGCGAGTAGAAGCCCTGCACCCCCGCGGTGGGCACGCCGGCCGGCGGCGTGAGCGGCACGAGGCCGGTGCCGGCGAAGATGGCCGCGCCGGCCGTGGCCTCGATGGAGTAGGGGGCCGCGGCCAGCTTGAGCGAGGTGCCGGTCACCGACTGGGTGGTCACCGTGTAGGCCATCACCACGTCGTCCTTGGAGGTGGCGCCGCTGGTGAGGTAGGGCAGCGCGGCGAGGAGCGGCGCCAGGCCGTCGCGCAGCGTCTGCAGCCCCTCGGCGGTGGCCAGATCCGCGCCCTGGATGTAGGGGACGGTGGCGCCGCCGGGGCCCGGGCCGTAGAGCGGCTGGGTGGTGGAGAGGACGATGTTGGCCGCGGCGCCGCGGGTCAGCGGCGTGCCGTCGGCGTTGAGGACGCGCCGGGTCACCAGCACCACGTAGCGGGTGTGCTCCTTGAGCGGCGGGAGCGCGAACTTGCCCAGGGGGCCGAGGTCGGCGAGCTGGGCCGGCGCCAGCGCCACGGTGGTGGTGAGCGACCTGCCGCCCACCGTCTGGTTGAACTGGGGGGGCTGGGTGGCGTAGGCGGCGCCGGCGCCGGCGGGGAGCGTCGAGGCGAGGTCCTTCAGCCAGACCGGGGTGCCGCTGGCGGGCACCTCGAAGAGGTGGACGCTGTTGCGGGTGACGGTGGAGGCGTCGACCGCGCCGGTGAGCGGCAGGAGCAGCAGCCCGGTGGTGCTGAAGCCGTCGAGGGTGGTGAGCCCGGCGGCCGCGGCGCCGAAGGCCGGGTTGTTGGCGACGCAGGGGGCCACGCCGGTCGGGCAGTGGGCCACGTTGAAGTCGAGCAGGAAGTCGGAGGGGAAGGGGGCCTGGCCGGCCGAGGCGTCGAGGGCCACGTGGGCGCTCCGGTCGACGCCGAAGGTGGCGATGACGGCGGTCTCCAGGTGCGGGAAGACCGAGTCCACGGCGGTGAAGGCCGGGGTCACCGTGGCGGTCGGCAGCGGGCTCCAGACGCCGCTCGCGTCCGCCTTCCAGTCGAGCGGGCTCCAGAGCACCGTGCGCAGCCCGTTCACCTGGGCCGCCAGGGCCGGGGTGAGGCCGCCGGGGGGCTGGTTCTCCTTGTTGGTGAGGTCCACGTTCTGGACCGCCAGGGCGACGCCGGTGTCGGCGTGGATGGGGAGGCCGGTGGTCGTCTTCACGCCGCCGGCCCCGCCGCGGACCGCCACCACGTAGCGGCCGCCCGCCCAGTGGCGGGTGCCGTCGGCCGCCGCGGGCTTGCGCAGCGTGAGGAGGCCGGGCGAGATCACCGCCTGGTAGGGCACCGGCGTCACCGCGCCGCCGTCCACCTTGAGCAGGGTCACCGTCTGCGCCGTCACCGAGGCGGCGTCCAGCGTGGGCGGCTGGGCGGCCGGCACGTACTGTCCGCCCGTCCCGGCCGAGGCGTCCCAGGTCAGGGCGTTGAGCGGGATGGTGATGGCCACCTCGACGTCGCTCGGGAAGCCGCCGGACCTCGCGTAGCCCTTCAGGACCTCGATCTGGGCGGCCGGCACGGTGGCCGAGGGCTGGGCCGTCGGCGCGCTGTAGAGCTGCAGCACCAGATCGTTCGGGATCGGGATGGCGCCGGTGGTGGAGTTGAAGGTCGCGAAGACGAGGTCGGGGGTTTGGGGCTGCTGCGTCACCTTGGTGCACGCGGCGAGCGCCAGGGGCACGGCCAGGACTGCGGCTCGGCGAAGTGACATCTTATTTCTCCTCGGGGTGACGAACGACGGCGGGCAGCGGAGGCTAGACTCCACCTCGACGTACGTGGACCCCCTTTCTTGGGACTCCCCCGATTTGAAGTCAACGAAAGACCGACGACGCCGCGCGTCAAAATTGCGCGGAGCCGGTCCAGATGAGAATACGATACCCCCAAACGGGGATCGGCCTGGCGCGGCCGCCATTCGAACCAAAGAGTCCAAGTTCTCGACCTCGCTCCGTGATCTCGCGACGCCGCGCGGCCGATCGGGCTGGCAGGAGTGACGCGAGCTGGTTAGCCCCTTCACGCCGAGGACGCAGAGAATTCGCGCCGATTCTGCGGCCGCCCGCTCTCCGAGATGTGCTCTAGAGTTCCGCCTCCACGCTTCGCCTCGCCCTGGAGCGCCACGATGACCCGCCTCGCCCTCCTCCTCGCCGCCGCCCTGCCGCTCTCGGTCGCGGCCCAGGCCCCCGCGGCCGCGCCGCCC
>JAJYAW010000238.1 GCA_021779335.1 Myxococcales bacterium
CCACGGTGGTGGCCACCAGGGCCAGGATCAGCCCGCCGAAGACGTAGTCGCGGGCGGCGGCGCCGAAGACCAGGATGAGCACGCCCACCGCCAGCATGAGGGCGGCCGGGACGAAGACGAAGCCGATGACGAGGGGCAGGACGCGGCGCACCCCGTCATCCTAGCGCGGGCCGGGCGGCGCGGCGCCGGCGCCGGTCCGGGGGGGGCCTCCCGCCGCTAGAGGTGGAACCTCCCGCCGCCGCGCGCCTGCTCCACCAGGAGCGGCGCCGGCTCGAAGCGGGGGCCGTGCCGGTCGCGCAGGCGGGAGAGCGCGTCCACCGCGGCCGCGGCGCCCATGGCGTCGAGCGCGCGGAACGGGCCGCCGCGGAAGGGCGGGAAGCCGATGCCGAAGACCGCGCCGACGTCGCCGTCGCGCGCGCTGCGCACGATGCCGTCCCCGAGCGCCCGCGCCGCCTCGTTGCAGAGCGCCAGCGAGAGCCGCTCCGCCATCTCCGGGCGCGCCAGGCGCCGGCGCCGGCGGCCGCCGGGGAGCAGGTCGTAGACGGTCTCGTCCACCCGCTTCTTCCCGCCGTCGTAGGTGTAGAAGCCCTTGCCGCTCTTGCGCCCCAGCCGCCCGGCCGCCACGACCGCGTGGAGCGCCTCGGGCGGCCGCATCCGCTCGCCGAAGGCGGCGTGCAGGATCTTGCTCACCTTCTCGCCCACGTCGATGCCCACCTCGTCGAGGAGCGCGATGGGGCCGACCGGGAAGCCGTACCCGGTGAGCGCGCCGTCGAGGTCCTCGATGGCGGCGCCCTCGGCGAGGAGCCAGGCCGCCTCGGCCATGTAGGGGCCGAGGATGCGGTTGACGTAGAAGCCCGGGCCGTCGCCCACGCGGATGACGGTCTTGCCCTGCCGCTGGCCGAGCGCCACGGCGGTGGCGATCACCTCCGGCGCGGTGGCGGCCGAGGGGATGATCTCGAGCAGCGGCATCCGGTGGACCGGCGAGAAGTAGTGCATCCCGATGACCGCCTCGGGGCGCCTGGCGCCGCGGGCGATGTCGGCGATGGGGATGGACGAGGTGTTGGTGGCGAAGATGCCGCGCGGGTTGACCTGCTCGAAGGCCGCCAGCAGCTCCCGCTTGAGCGCCAGGTCCTCGAAGACCGCCTCGACGAGCAGGTCCACGGTGCCCAGCCCCTCCCAGCCCGAGGTGGTGGTGAGGAGGCGGGCCGTGGCCAGCCGCTCCAGCCGGTCCAGCGCCTTGCGCTTGACCCGCTCGTCGAGGACGGCGCCCACGCTGGCCAGCGCCTTGGCGCAGGCGGCGGCGTCCCGCTCGCGCAGCCGCACCGGCAGGCCGGCCGCCACCGTCACGTACGCGATGCCGCTCCCCATGAGCCCCCCGCCCAGCACCCCCACCCGCTCGACCGGCCGCGCCCGGACCGCCGCGTCGTCCACGCCGGTGTCCTTCTTGAGCGCGGTGGTGGCGAAGAAGATCTCCACCAGCCGGCGCGACGGGTCGGAGACCGCCAGCTCGCCGAAGGCCTTGGCCTCCAGCGCCAGCCCCGCCTGGAAGCCGCGCTCGTAGCCGTGGCGCACCGCCTCCAGGAGCCGCTCCGGCGCCGGGTACTGGCCGTGGGTCTTCCGGAGCAGCTGCTGCCTGGCCTGGGAGAAGAGGACCGACCGCCCCACCGGGTTGTCCTCGAGGAGCGCCTGCTGCACCCGCTCCACCCCCCTGGCCTGGTGGCCGGCCGGGCGGCGCCGCCGCAGCTCGCCGCTCGCCAGGGCGCGGGCGCGGGCCACCGCCACCTGGCGGAGCAGCGGCGGGGGCACCGCCTCGTCCACCAGCCCCAGCTTGAGCGCCTTCCGCGCCTTGACGGTCTTGCCGGCCAGCATGAGGTCGAGGGCCGCGGCGATGCCGATGAGGCGCGGCAGCCGCTGCGTGCCGCCCGCCCCCGGCACCAGGCCGAGCTGCACCTCCGGGAGGCCGAGGGTGGTCTTCGGGTCCCCGGCGGCCACGCGGTAGTGGCAGGCCATGGCCCACTCCAGCCCGCCGCCGAGGCAGGCGCCGTGGATGGCGGCCACCACCGGCTTGTGGAACCGCTCCAGCCGGTCGAAGCCGGCCTGCGCCCGGCGCGACAGCGCCTCGGCCTCGGCGGCGCTGGCGACGGCGCGGATCATCTCGATCTTGGCGCCGGCCACGAAGCCCTCGCGCTTCCCGCTGGCCAGCACGATGGCCTTCACCGAGGCGTCCTGCTCCAGGCGCGTCAGCAGCCGGTCGAACTCGTCCCCCACCTCGGCCGAGAGCGTGTTGACGCCCTGGCCGGGCACGTCGAGGAGGAGGGTGGCGACCCCGTCCGCCACCTCGACCGTGAAGCACCGCTCGCCGCCCGCCGTCTCCGCCGTCGCCTCGCACGTGGTCATGGTCTCGCTCCCTGGCCTACTCGCGCTCGAGGACCACCGCGGCCCCCAGGCCGCCGGCGGCGCAGACGGTGAGGAGGGCGTACTGCTTGCCCCGGCGGCCCAGCTCGCGCAGCGTCTGGGTGATCATGCGGGCCCCGGTGGCCGCGAAGGGGTGGCCCAGCGCGATGGAGCCGCCGTTGACGTTGAGCCGGGCCGGATCCACCTCGCCGAGCGGCGCCGGGCGCCCCAGCTGCTCCTCGGCGAACTTCCTGGAGGCGAAGGCCTGCAGGTTGGAGAGCACCTGGGCGGCGAAGGCCTCGTGCATGTCGACGAGGTCCATGTCCTGCAGCGTCAGGCCGGCGCGCTCCAGCGCCACCGGGGCGGCGTAGGCCGGCCCCTGCAGGAGCTGGTCGCGCGGATCGAGGGCCGCGTAGGCGGCGGCGCGGAGGTAGCCGAGCGGCGCGAGGCCGAGCGCCCGGGCCTTCTCCTCCGCCATGACGACGACCGCCGCGGCCCCGTCGGTGAGCGGCGAGGCGTTGCCGGCGGTGATGCTGCCGTAGCGCCGGTCGAAGACGGGCTTGAGCTGCGAGAGCGCCTCCACCGTGGTGTCGGCCCGGACCAGGTTGTCCCGGGCCGAGACCCGCTCGAAGCGCGGCGGCACCGGCACCGGCATGACCTCGGCGTCGAGGAGGCCGGCTTCCCAGGCGGCGGCGGCGCGCCGGTGGCTCTGGAAGGCCACCTCGTCCTGGGCGGCCCGCGGGATGGCGTTCTTCTGGGCCATCTGCTCGGCGCTCTCGCCCATGGTGAGGCCGGTGGTGGGCTCCTTGAGCGCCGGCGGCTCCGGCGTGAAGTCGCGCGGGCGCAGCGAGGCGATGATGGAGAGCCGCTGCGCCATGGTCCGGGCCCGGGACAGCTCCACCAGCGCCTGCGCCAGGCGCCGGCTGGCGAAGATGGGGGCGTCGGAGACCGACTCGGCGCCGCCGGCGATGACGGCGCTCGAGCGGCCCAGCGCGATCTGGTCGGCGGCGTCGGTGGCGGCCTGCAGCGAGGTGGCGCAGGCGCGCGACACGGTGTGGGCCTCCACGCCGCGCGGCAGCTGGGTGCGCAGCACCATCTCCCGGCCGATGAGCGTCACCAGCTTGGAGGGGATGACCTGGCCGAAGATGACCGAGTCGTAGGTGGAGGGCGGCAGGCCGGTGCGGGCCACCAGCTCGTTCACCAGGAGGGCGCCGAGGTCCACCGCCGAGAGCTGCTTGAAGTCGCCGCCCGCCTTGACGAAGGGGGTGCGCAGCCCGGCGATGACCGCGGCCCGCCGGCCGGCGGGGGGCGAAACGTGGGTGGCCATGTCCTCTCCGGTTGATTCGGGAATCGGCAGGTTCGCCAGCGGGTGTAACGCCCATGATGCAGGGCGTCAATCCCCCGTCGGTACCCGCGCGGCGCCCGGCGCGCGCCGCCCGCGGCCCCCTACTCCATGTCGAAGGCGATGAAGCTGAGCTTCCCCTGCCGCTCGACCTGGAGCACGACCGGCTCGCCGGGCGGGATGGCGTGCAGCGCGCGCCGCAGCGCCTCCACCGACTCGATGGCGGTGCGGTTGACGGCGTGGATCACGTCGCCGGCCTGGAGCCCGCTCTCCACGCTGGTGGCGTCCAGCGTCCTCGCCGCCACCACCACCCCGGAGCCGATGAGCAGCGGCGGGATGATGCCGGCCAGCTTCCCGCTCACGTCGATGCCCATGATGCCGAGCTTCCGCACCAGCCCCTTCTCCGGGTTGGCGAGGTCGAGGAGCTGGTCGGCGGGCGCCTTGGCCTCCGGCGCGTCCACCTTCAGCGTGAGCCGCTCCTTCCCCCGCAGCAGGCCGAGGACCACCGGCGTGCCGACCGGGTGCAGGTAGACCGCGCTGGTGACGGCCGCCAGGCTGTCGATGGGGCGCCCGTCGAAGGTGTCGATGACGTCCCCCACCCGCACGCCGGCCCGGCGCGCCGCGCCGTCCAGCGCCACGTCCACCACCAGCACGCCCCAGTCGCGCGGCAGCCCGAGCCCGGCCGCCAGCGTCGGCGTGATGGACTGGGTGGTGACGCCGGCCTCGATGCGGTGGACGCGCCCGTGGGCCCGCAGGCCGTCGTAGACCGCGCGGACCACGGCCACCGGGATGGCGAAGCCGAGCCCCTGGCTGCCGCCGGACTGGGTGACGATGAAGGTGTTGATGCCCACCATCGTCCCGTCCACGTTCACCAGCGGCCCGCCGCTGTTGCCCGGGTTGATGGGCGCGTCGGTCTGGATGTAGGCGAGCGGCTGGGCGAAGTCGACCTGCCGCCCCGCCGAGCCGACCACACCCATGGTGACGGTGCTGGCCAGCCCCTGCGGGCTCCCGACGGCGAAGACCAGCTCGCCCTGGCGCACCCGGGCCGCGCCGTCGAGCGCGAGGTGGCTCAGGCCGGTGGCCTCGATCTTGAGCAGGGCCAGGTCCACGTCCGGGTCGGCGCCCACCAGCCTGGCGGTGAACATGCGGCGGGCGGTGGCGTCGGCGCCGCTGGGCGAGACGCCGGGCGGCGCCGCCAGCACCACCTGGATGCGCTGGGCCCCGCGGACCACGTGCTGGTTGGTCAGGATGTAGCCGGCCGGGTCGACGATGACGCCCGACCCGATGGCGTGGTGGCGCGTCACGAAGGCCGTCTCCGCGGGCCCGGGCTCGCCCGCCAGGCCGTAGCCGGAGACCTCCACCTGCACCACCGCCGGGGAGACCCTGGCCGCCAGGCGCGCCACGGCGCCGTTCAGCTCGTGCAGCACCTCGGCGCCGCGCCCGCCGGCCGGCGGCGCCGCCCGGCCCGCCGCGGGGGCGAG
>JAJYAW010000239.1 GCA_021779335.1 Myxococcales bacterium
GCGCGACGTCAGCCGGCGCTCGCGCTCGGCCTGCCTGGCGGCCACCACCACCACGTAGAGCAGGATCAGCGGGCTGAGGATGAGGGCGGCGAGCAGCGCCCAGCCGACCAGCGGCGTGAGCAGCGCCACGGCCACCGGCACCGCGATGGCGACGGTGAGCACGGCCAGGTAGCGGATGACGCGGATGGCCGACCGGGCGGTGGCGATCTCTTCGTAGGTGAGCGCAGGGACTGTGGTTGCCATGGTGCGCCTCCTGGACGCCGCGCGTGATGCGCCGGCGTTCCAGTCCCATTTTACGCGCTCCGTACGCTCAAGGCACCCCGGTCGGAGATGGCTTTCTCTGTAATTTCGATGGGTTATGCATGTAGGTCTTGACGCACATCAGGAATGCGCGGAAGTCGCTCCGTGCAATTCATCGCAATGCAGCCTTCGTGGACTGCATCGGTCAATCATGATGGATTCAGTCCACGTCAAACTTAACGGGGAGCCCGAACAGTCCGACGCGCCCCATCTGGAACAGGTCCTGCCTCTCGAGCGGCGACCCGGCCGGCGCGCGCTCCTCCGGCCCCGCGCTCGAGCGGAGCCGGAGGGACCTGGTCGCGACTACTTGAAGTTCCAGCCCAGGTTCAGCGGCACGGCGTAGTTGTGCACGAACTCGATGCAGCGGAGGGCGTCGTTCGCCGAGTTCACGAAGCCGGTGACGTCGACCCCCGAGTTGGTCTCCAGGCCGTTGCGGACGTCCAGCCACTCGAGCAGGCTCACGCTCGGGTCGATGACCCAGACGTCGTCGATGGGCGTCCGCAGCACGGCCATCAGCGCCAGCGTGCGGAGGCGGTTGAGGCCGAGCGTGTCGGCCGGCTTGATGGCCTCGACGGTCGTCGAGAAGGAGTCGGTCCTGAGGTAGCTGACCGGGCCGAAGTCGACGAAGCGCTCGCTGGCGGGCGCGGGCAGGCCCGGCGCGGCGTCGGCGACCGGGCAGGCCGAGGCCGGGGTGAGCTGCTGGGCCGGGTCGCTGCCGCAGTCCCGCACCTTGGCCGGGAGCAGCTTCAGGGCGGCCGCAGACTCCGGCGTCGCCACCGGGATCTTGAGGATGCGGTCCATGTACCGGACCAGGTCCACCGTGATGCGGCCGTCCTTGTCCGCCCCGGTCGCCAGGAACGACGCCGCCAGGGCGAAGTCCTCGTTGGTCAGCGCCTGCGGCGCGGCGCAGGGGGCGGTGGCGCAGGCGTCGGGCAGGAGCGCCCGCGTCGCGCCGGTGAACTTGGCGTAGTCGACGGCGGGGTCCAGGGCCGGGTGGAGCTGGGTGGGCAGCGCGGGGTCGCCGTGCGCCGAGGTGTCGACCTCGGCGGGGTCGGTCTGGTAGTGGCCGTACTTCATGAGCCGGTGGTAGAGGGCGATGTTCTCGACGGGCGAGTCCACCAGGGTCCACTCGAAGCAGGTGGCCGCCGCGGGCGTGACCGAGGTGCAGCTCGTGCCGAGCATGAGCCGCCCGGTCTGGTCGCGCGAGACGGCCTGCGAGGCCTTGATCTTGTCGACCACCTCGTCGAAGTGCATCCGGATGTTCCGCTCCTTGGTCCGGCCGGCGCTGAGCCGCCCGAAGTAGTCGACCGCCACCGCGGTCCCGGTGGCCGGGTCGAGGTCGCAGCTGTCCGGCAGGAAGCCGAGCTCCTGGCCGGCGGCGTCCAGGGCGATGGGGCAGTAGGCCCAGGCGTAGACGTCCTTGGGACCCGCCACCCAGCGCTTCTGCAGGATGGGCACCCCGGTCTGCGCGTCGCGCAGCACGTGCACCAGGTCCCCGAACAGATCCCCGCAGCCGCTGCCGTTGTCCCCGCCGCCCCCGCTCCCGCTCCCCTGCGCCAGCGCGGACGGCGACGTCAGCAGCAGCGTTCCCAGCACCACGGCGAGTCTCGTGATCGATCCGTTCATGTCTTTCCCCTCCCAGCGTGGAATTTCGCAGCGACGCTCCGTCGAGCGCTGCACGGCTTCCGGTCTCCTTCGACGGACCGTTGAAGGATTCGCCTCGCGCTCTACGATCGGAAGGCGGCACGTGGTCGCGCGACATCCCGGCGCCGGGCCCGGCGCGACGGTCCGTCAAGCGCGTCCCTCGCTTCACCGACGGTGGACGTCGCGGCTGAAGGGGTGACGACGGACGGGGCGGGGGCGGGGCTCGCCAGGGGTGGAGGGCCCCACCGGGGCGCGTGCCCGGGAGCCCGGTCCGCGCTAGGACACGGCACCAACCCCGAGGACCCCGCCATGCCCACCGTGAAGGCCTACGCCGCCCCGTCCGCCGCCGCCCCGCTCGCCCCCTGGACCGTCGAGCGGCGCGAGCCGGGCGAGAGGGACGTGGTGCTCGACGTCCTCTTCTGCGGCGTCTGCCACTCCGACATCCACCAGGCCCGCGACGAGTGGGGCGGGGCCCTCTTCCCCATGGTGCCGGGGCACGAGATCGTGGGGCGCGTCACCCGGGTGGGCGCCAGGGTGACCGGCTTCAAGCCCGGCGATCTGGCGGGCGTGGGCTGCATGGTCGACTCCTGCCGCACCTGCCCCCCGTGCCGCGGCCACCTGGAGCAGTTCTGCCAGCAGGGGGTGGCCTGGTCCTACAACTCCACCGAGATGGACCGGCAGCGGCGCACCTACGGCGGCTACTCCAAGCAGTACGTCTGCGACGAGGCCTTCACGCTCCGGGTCTCGCCCACCCTCGACCTGGTCGGCGCCGCGCCCCTGCTGTGCGCCGGCATCACCACCTGGTCGCCGCTGCGCCACTGGAAGGTGGGGAAGGGCTCGCGGGTGGGCGTGGTCGGCCTGGGCGGCCTGGGCCACATGGCGGTCAAGCTCGCCGCCGCGCTCGGCGCGGAGGTGACGATGCTCTCCACCTCGGCCGCCAAGGAGGCCGACGCCCGCAGGCTGGGCGCCCACGAGTTCGGCCTGACCTCCGACAAGGCCACCTTCAAGCGGCTGGCCGGCCGCTTCGACCTCATCGTCGACACCATCTCGGCGCCGCACGACTACAACGCCTACCTGGGCATGGTGGCCGTCGACGGCACCATGGTGCTGCTCGGCGTCCCGCCCGCCCCCACGCCGGTGCACGCCTTCTCCCTGGTCGGGGGGCGCAAGAGCCTGGCCGGCTCGCTCATCGGCGGCATCCAGGAGACGCAGGAGCTGCTCGACTTCTGCGCCGAGAAGAAGATCGTGGCCGACGTGGAGGTCATCCCCATGGCCCAGATCAACGCGGCCTACGAGCGGATGATGAAGGGCGACGTCCGGTACCGCTTCTCCATCGACCTGGCGACGCTGTAGCCGGGGTGCTACGCCGCGCCCGCCGGCGCCCGGGCCAGCTCCAGCAGGGCCGGGCGCGCCTCGGGATCGGCCAGCAGCACGGCGGGCGGCAGCGAGGCCAGCGCCAGCTCCGCGAAGTCCGCGATGCCGTCGAACTCCGCCGGCACCCAGAGCCAGGCCCCGGCCGCCACGATGAAGAACCAGCCCGCGGCCGGGTTCCAGCGGAACCGCTCCACCTCCGCCCAGGTCACCCGGAGCCGGGTGACGGCGAAGACCCGCTCGATGGAGCGGGCGTCCACCCTGACGCACTGGCGGAACTCGGCCACCAGGAGCCAGAGCACCAGCCAGCCGCCCAGCGCGAGCAGGCCGACCGCCAGGGCCAGGCCGAACTGGCCGTCCCGCTCGGCGCTGCCCCCCAGCTTGACCAGCACGCCCACCACCAGCAGCGTGGGCCCCAGCGCCAGCCCCGCCAGCATGGCGTTGCGGCCGCGCGGCGGGCGCAGCAGCACCGCGCCGCCCCGGCGGACGGCGCGCGGGTGGCCGGAGTGGCCCGGCGCGAGCAGGGCGGTCCAGCCGAGCATGAGCGCCGACATGACCACGAGGGCGAGGAAGGAGAGCGCCATCCTGGGCTGGTCATGTGGCCCGCGGGCGAGGGGCGCAACCGCATCTTCGCCGGCGCTGGCGCGGGGCACCTCGGTTGGGGCGTTCGCTTCGCCGCACCCCGTGGGAGTTCCGGAATTCGGCCGTCGGTCCGCCGGGCGGCCGGCCGGCGTCCGCGCGCCGACACCTGGACGACGCGGCCGACGCCGAGCTGGCCGCCGATGCACCGACCGAGCCGACCGCCGCGGACGTGGCTGCGGCGCTGGGCACCAGGGGTTCGCTGCGCGGAACGGCCGTGCGCGCCCGCCTCGCGGCGCTCCGGGAGTGGCCGTGGAAGTAGCCATCCTGGACGCGGACGTGCTGGTCGACTTCCTGCTGGGCGAGGGCGCGGCCGGCGTGGTGGCGGCCCGCCTCCGGGCGAGGGCGGCGGCGACCACATCCGTGGTCGTCTTCGAGCTGGCGCGCGGCATCGACCAGGGGGACGGTGCCCGGCTGCGCGAGGCGCTGCGCGGACTCCGGGTCTACCCCCTCGACCACCTGGCCGCCAGGAAGGCGGCGGACCTGTGGCGGGAGCTCGAGGGCCGGGGCGAGCGCATCGGCGACCGGGACCTGCTGACCGCGGCCATCGCCATCACCGCGAACCTGCCCATCCTGACCCGGAACACGCGCCACTTCCGGCGCGTCCCCGGCCTGAAGCTGGTGCGCTGAGGCGGGGGAGGGCTACCGCGCGTACCACCAGGACTCGTGCTGCGCGGTGGCGTTGCCCGGCGGCAGGATCGGGTCGACGCCGCTGCCGAGGAGCGTCCCGAGCTGGCCCGAACCGCTCAGCTGGACCAGCGGCTGGCCGCCGAACAGCGGGTCGCCGTCATACGGCCGCCACTCGGTGGCGTCGCAGAGGCCGAAGGTCCCGGCCTGGAACGTGCCGCCGAGCAGGAGCCGGTAGCCGAAGGGCGTGTCCGTGCAGGGGACGGGCCCGGAGGTGAAGGCCGCGGCGCCGGCCGCGAAGTCGTAGAAGACCAGGCGGGACCCGAGGGCGGTGGCGGTATCCAGGATGTCCACGGTCACCATGAACTCCGTGGCCCCCAGGTGGCCGTAGACGGATCGGCCGAGGCCATAGGTCGCCCCGGTCCCGCGCATCGGGTCGTAGACCCCCACGTCCTGCTCGAAGAGCCGGCCCGCCTGGTAGTCCTGGTTCACGTGCGCGAAGAACGTCCACCCGCCGCCATCGGTGGTCATGTCGCAGAAGACCCGCACCTCGCCGCCCGCCAGGCCGGTCGGGTTGATGGTGTAAGGGCCGTCGCCGGTGGCCTGCCCCGCCAGCAGGATGTCG
>JAJYAW010000240.1 GCA_021779335.1 Myxococcales bacterium
GACACGGCGGGGGCGCGGGCGGGTGGCCGCGGGGGCGGGGCCGAGAGCCGGGCGCGCGGCGCCCCTACTCCTCGCCCCGCCGGAGCCCGAGCGCCTTCATCTTCTTGTAGAGGTGGCTCCGCTCCAGCCCCAGCACCCGCGCCGTCTCCGAGATGTTCTCGGCCTGGGCCGCCAGCGCGCCCAGGATGATCTCCCGCTCGGCCTCCTCCACCAGGTCGTGGAAGCCGCGGCCGGCCTTCCACCGATCGGTGCGCGGGCGGCGCGTCCCGGGGAGCGCGGCGGCCACGTCGTCCGCCGTGAGATCGGGCCCGTCGGCCAGGATGGCGATCCGCTCCACCAGGTTGCGCAGCTCGCGGACGTTGCCCGGGTAGTCGTGGGCCTGCAGCGCCAGCAGCGCCTCGCGCGACAGCGTCATGGGGCGGCGCCCGTCGCGCACGCAGGCCTCCGCCAGGAAGCGCGCGGCGAGCTCGGCCAGATCCTCCTTGCGCTCGCGCAGCGGCGGCGCGTGGATGGGGACCACGTTGAGCCGGTAGTAGAGGTCCTCGCGGAAGCGGCCGGCCGCCACCTCGGCGGGCAGGTCCTTGTTGGTGGCCGCCACCACCCGGACGACCACCTGGAGCGTGGCGGTGCCGCCCACCCGCTCGAACTCGCCCTCCTGGAGCACCCGCAGCACCTTGGCCTGCATGGCGGGCGGCATGTCGCCCACCTCGTCGAGGAAGAGGGTGCCGCCGTCGGCCAGCTCGAACTTCCCCTTGCGGGCCGCCACCGCCCCGGTGAAGGCGCCCCGCTCGTGGCCGAAGAGCTCCGACTCGATGAGCTCGGCGGGCACGGCGGCGCAGTTGAGCTTCACGAAGGGGCCGGCGGCGTGGCGGGACCCCTCGTGGATGGCGCGGGCCAGCAGCTCCTTGCCGGTGCCGTTCTCGCCGGTGATGAGGACCCGCCCCTCGCTGGGTGCGGCGCGGCGCACCAGCTCGCGGAGCCGCCGCATGGCCGGCCCGGACCCGAGCATCTCGCCGCCGGCGCCCACCTCGCGCCGCAGCTCCGCGTTCTCCAGCTCCAGGGAGCGGCGGGTCAGGGCGTTGCGCACCGCCACGACGAGCTTCTCCTTCTCGACCGGCTTCTCCAGGAAGTCGATGGCGCCGAGCTTGAAGGCCTCCCGGACGGTGTCGAAGGTGCCGTGGCCGCTCATGATGATGACCGGGAGGTCCGGACGGGTCTCGCGCGCCTGCCGCAGCACGGCCAGCCCGTCCAGGTCGGGCATCCTCACGTCCATGAGGACCAGGTCCACCGGCAGGGCGGCGATCTTCTCCAGGGCCTCGCGCCCCCCCGAGGCGGTCTCCACGGCGTGGTGCTCCCCCTTGAGGGCCAGGGCGAGCATGACCTGGATGTTTCGCTCGTCGTCGACGATCAGGACCTGAGCGGGCATGGCGCGGGATGGTACCCCAGGGAATGAAAACCTTTGACACCGGTCGCCGCCGGGGCCACATAGAACCCTCACCACGCACCTTCTCCACCCACGGGAGCCCACCCATGCGTCGCGTCCTCGTCCTCGCGCTCTCCACCGCAGCCATGATCCTCACCGCCTGCCCGTCGCCGCCCAAGAACGGTGAGTGCAAGTCCTCGGCGGACTGCGCCTCCCAGGCCGGCTTCGGCAAGGTCTGCGTCTCCGGCAAGTGCGCCGAGTGCGCCGCCGACACCGACTGCCAGGCCGGCTTCACCTGCACCGCCAACCGCTGCGAGCCCAAGCCGGTGGCCGTGGCCCCGCCGCCCGCGCCCAAGCCCGAGTGCGTCTCCGACGGCGAGTGCGGCAGCGGCCAGGGGTGCCAGGCCGGCAAGTGCGTCAGCACGCTCGACCCCGCCTGCGCCGACGCGGCCGCCTTCACGGTCCACTTCGCCTTCGACCAGGCCACCATCGCCGGCGACGCCCCGGGCACGCTGCAGAAGCTGGCCGGCTGCCTCCAGAAGGCGCCCGCCCGCCGGGTGGTCGTCGACGGCCACTGCGACGACCGCGGCACCGAGGCCTACAACCTGGCGCTCGGCAAGCGGCGCGCCGAGGCCGTCAAGAAGTACCTGGTCGATCTCGGGGTGACCGGCCCGATGGAGACCAACACCTACGGCAAGGACCGCCCGCTCTGCCGGGAGGAGACCGAGTCCTGCTGGGCGCGCAACCGCCGCGCCGAGTTCAAGGTCGAGCGCTGACCGTGCGGTTCCGCCGTCTGGCGCCGGCGCTCCTCCTCCTGGCCGCTGGCTGCTGGGTGCCGATGGAGCGCGGGCGCCAGATGGACGCCCGCATCGCGCGGCTCGAGGTGGAGACGCGCGAGCAGGCGCGCCAGCTCGACGAGACGGTGAAGCTCAAGCTCGGGCAGGTGGACCAGAAGCTCCGGGAGGTCCAGCTCAAGCTCGACGAGCTCAACACCTCGGCGCGCGCCAAGGGGGCCGATCTCGGCGTGGCGGTGAGCCGCCTGCAGGAGGACGTCGTCCGGCTGCGCGGCGACCTCGACGCCCAGGTGCACCAGCTCGGCCAGCTCGACGCGGCGGTCAAGGCCGGCTCCAAGGAGACGGACGCCCGCCTCGCCGCGCTCAAGGGGACGGGCGCGCTCGACGAGGCCATGGCCCGCCAGAAGCTGGCCGACCTGCCCAAGCCCGACGACCAGGCGGCGGTGCTGGCGCTGGCGCAGCAGCAGGAGGAGGCCGGCGAGAAGGGGGTGGCGCGCGAGCTCTACCTCTACTTCGTGCGCCGCTGGCCCAAGGCGGATCACGCCGACGAGGCCGGGCTGCGGGCGGGCCAGCTGCTGGCCGCCATGGGGCGCTGGCGCGAGGCGGTGGTGGTGCTCGGCAAGGTGGCCGAGGATCACCCGAGGTCGGCCACCGCGGCCACCGCGCTCCTCCTGGTCGCGGACGGCATGGTCCAGCTCGATCGGAAGGACGACGCGCGCGCCTTCCTGCAGCAGGTGATCGCCGAGCACCCGAAGACGGAGGCGGCGGCCAAGGCCAGGGCCCGCCTCGCCGAGCTCTTCCCGGCGCCCAGGAAGGTCCCGCCCAAGAAGCGGTGACCTCCGCGGCACCTGGCGGCCCGGACACCGGGCCGCTGGCGCGGCGATGACCCACCATGCGCCCCGGTCAAGGTTGGTCGGGTCACACCCGGGGGTTGCGCGCACTTCACCTTACCACCGGCCCGGAGAGCGCTAAGTTCCTGCAAGGGGCCGACAGGTGGGGAGACCTGGGCCGGCACGCCGTTCGCATCCGTCCTGCGGGTGGGGCGCCGGTCGCGCCTCGGCGAGGAAGGTGTCCTGCATGGCACGAGTCCGGATCGGTGAGATGCTGATGCGCCAGGGGCGCATCGACGAGCTGCAGCTCCAGAGCGCGCTGGCCCACCAGTCCCGCTGGGGCGGGCGGCTCGGGCGCGCCGTGGTCCACCTCGGCTTCCTCGAGGAGGCGACGCTGCTCGAGGTGCTCGGCGAGCAGCTCGGCACGCCCTTCATCGTCATCGGCGACCGGCCGGTCGAGCCGCGGGTGCTGGCGCTCATCCCCCAGAAGCTCATCCGCGGCCGCCGGGTGCTTCCGCTCGCCAGGCTGGCCGAGAGCCGCCGCGGCCCGCTGGTGGTGGCGCTGGCCGAGCCGGGCGACCTCGGCGTCATCGACGAGCTCGCCTTCGCCTCCGGCCTCGACGTCCGCCCGGTCCTGGCCACCGAGGCCGACCTGGATCAGGCCATCGAGCGGCTGCTGGGCGGCCGCGCCGAGGGGGGCGGGCGGCGCTCGCCGCTCGACCTGCCGGAGGACACCAACCCCCTCACCGTGGCGCGGGGCGGCGGTCGCCACGCCCTGAACTGAGCCGGGCGGTCGCCGCCGCGGCGCCTCACCCCCCGTCCTCGTCGTCGGCCGGCTCGCCGGCGCCGCGTCCCTCCTGCTGCAGCCCCCACTGGGCGATCCGCTTCAGCACGGTGCTCTTGGCGATGGCGAGCTCCTTGACCACCGCGGCGCGCTTGCCGGCGTGGCGCCGCAGCGAGAGCCGGATGGCCTCCCGCTCGACCTCCTCCATGGTCAGGCCGCGCAGGTCGAGCGTGTCGTCGTCGCCGCCGGCACCGGGCGCGCCGCGGGTGTCCTCGAAGGCCACCGCCGAGGCCGGCAGGATCTGCCCCTCGCCGCGGAAGAGCAGGGCCCGCTGCACCACGTTGCGCAGCTGGCGGACGTTGCCGGGCCAGTCGTACCCCTCGAGGCGGGCCAGCGCCTCCTCCGACCAGCGCAGCTCGAGGCCGCGCGGCGCGGCGGCGGCCAGGAAGCTCTCGGCCAGGGCCCGCGCGTCGCCGCGGCGCTGGCGCAGCGGCGGGATGGTCAGCGGCACGACGCAGAGCCGGTAGAAGAGATCCTCGCGGAACCTGCCGGTCCGCACCTGGGCGCGCAGATCGCGGTGGGTGGCCGCCACGACGCGGACGTCGACGGTGATGGGGCGCGACGCGCCCACCCGCTTCACCTCGCCCAGCTCCAGCGTGCGCAGCAGCTTGGCCTGGAGGTCGAAGGGGAGCTCGCCGATCTCGTCGAGGAAGATGGTCCCGCCGCTGGCCTCCTCGAAGGCCCCCTTGCGCAGCCGCTCCGCGCCGGAGAAGGCCCCCTTCTCGTGGCCGAAGAGCTCCGACTCGATGAGCGTCTCCGCGATGGCGGAGCAGTTGACCGGGATGAAGGGGCCCTCGGCCCGCGTCGAGCGGGCGTGGAGGGCCCGCGCCACCAGCTCCTTGCCGGTGCCGGTCTCCCCCAGGATGGTCACCGCGGTGTCGGAGGCGGCCACCTTCTCCACCAGGTCGAAGACCTGGCGCATGCCGGGGTCGCGGCTGAACATCCCCTCGAAGGTGGCCGGGCGCGCCGCCGGCGACGGCTCGGGCGGCTCGAGGGTGAGCTCCACGTCTCCGAGCCGCAGCGTGGCGCCGAGCGGGAGCTCGGCCCGCTCCACCCGGGCGCCGCCGAGGAGCGTGCCGTTGGTGGAGCCGAGGTCGTTGACCTGCCAGCGCCCCAGGCGCGGCTCGATGCGGAGGTGGCGCGAGGAGACGAAGGGGTCGTCGAGCGTGAGGTCGTTGCCCGCCGCCTTGCCGACCGAGAGGCCGGCGGCCGGCAGGGGCACCGTCCGCTCCCGGCCGCGCTCGCGCACCCGCAGCCGGGCCCGCGGCGCCGCCGCCTCCCGCTCCCCGGCCCGGCGCAGCGCGGTCTGGCC
>JAJYAW010000005.1 GCA_021779335.1 Myxococcales bacterium
CGGCGTCCCGTGGCAGCTGTTGCACGCCACCGTCACCCCCGTCGTCCACTGCCACGTCGTGATGGCACCCTTCTGCGCCGCCGTCAGGCTCCCGCCGTGGCAGTACGTCACGCACGTGTCAGGCGTCGCCACCGCGTTGTCCACGTAGCTCGTCACCGTCCCGCTCAGCGCCGCCGCCGTCCCGGCCGGGTACTGCACCTTCGGCGACACCGCCGCGTGACCAGACAGGGCGAACGCGTTCACCGCCGCCGTGTGGCACTCGGAGCAGAGCACCGGCTTGTAGTACTGCGGCCCCGGGCTCCCCGGGTTCACGTGCCCGAGGTGCGGGCCCACCTGGTTCGACGTCGCCAGCCCCGTCGTGTCGTTCGGCGGCGACCCCTGCAGGTTGTTCGCCGTGTCCACCGGGCCCAGCGTCCCCGCCGCGTACGTCCGCGCCGTCGCGCTCCCGTGGCACGCCCCGCAGCTGTTCACGTTGATGTCGGCGACCCCGTTGATGTGGGTCGTCTTGTTCACCGTGCAGCTCGCCAGCGTCCCCGTCGTGCAGGTGTACCCCGTGTGGCAGTTGCCGCACTGCGTCGTGCTCGTCACGCTCGAGTGCGCCGCGCTCGAAGGCGGCGCCTTGTGGCACGAGTCACACGCGGCCGAGGTCGTGGTGCCGGTCCACTGCACCGTGCCCACCGTCGTCCCCGCGTAGTTCGCGTTCCCCACCCACTTCTGCCCGTGGCAGTAGTTGGTGCAGGTCGGCGTCGCCTCCCACGTCGCGTTGATGGTCGCCGGCGCCGGCACCAGCGCGCCCGTCTTCGCCAGCGTCCCCCACGTCATGTCCACCGTGCCCGTGGCGTGGTTCATCGCCGTCGGCAGCACGTGGCAGTCCGCGCACGTCAGCACCGCCGCCCTCAGCCGCGTGTTCACCACGTGCGCCTGGTGCGCCCCCACCTTCACCCCGGTGGTCGTCCCGTTCGTCGCCTTCGGCGGCGCGTTGTTCGTCGCCGACCCGTGGCAGCTGTTGCACGCCGCCGTCGTCTGCCTCGTCCCGTCGAGGTGGAGCGTCGTCGCCGACGTCCCCGTCCCCGTGAACAGGATCGACCCGGTCGCGCTCAAGGTCGTGTTGTGGCACGGCACGCACGACAGCCCGGTCGTCGCCGAGGCCACCGTCGCCACCGACGTGTGCACCGGATCCCTGGGCGGCGTCGCGTGGCAGCTGTCGCACGCCACGGTGATGCCGGTGTTCCAGTTCCACGTCGTGATCGTCCCCTTCTGCGCCGCCGTCAGGCTCCCGCCGTGGCAGTACGTCACGCAGGTGTCCGGCGTCGGCGCCGTGTTCAGCGTCACCGTCGGCGTCACGCCCCCCAGGTTCGCGCCGGTCGCGCCGGTGAAGTTGACGTCCCGCACCCCGTTCGAGTGGCTCAGGGTGTAGCTGTTCACCGCCAGGCCGTGGCACTCCGAGCAGAGCACCGGCTTGTAGTACTGCGGGCCGGGGCTGGCCGGGTTCACGTGCCCGGGGTGCGCCCCCACCTTCACGCCCGTGGTCGCGCTGCTCGTGTCCATGGGCGGGAAGGCGATGGTGTTGTTCGCCGAGTCCACCGGCCCCAGCGTCCCCGCCGCCAGCGTCCGCGCCGGCGTGCCGTGGCAGTCGGAGCAGGAGGTGCCGCTGGTCTTCTCGTTCTTGCCGTTGATGTGGATGGCGGTGTTGACCGAGGTGTTGGTGTAGCCAGGGTGGCAGGCGCCGCAGTTCGTGTTGACCGGGTGGGTCCCGCCGGGCGGCGTGGCCGGCATGGGCGCGCCCACGGTGCCGTGGCAGCTGTTGCAGTTCAAGGTGGTGGTCTGGGCCCAGACGGTGGTCTTGCCGGTCTGGCCGTTGGTGAACTCGCCGTGGCAG
This sequence comes from Myxococcales bacterium, assembly GCA_021779335.1. Lineage (GTDB taxonomy): Bacteria > Myxococcota > Myxococcia > Myxococcales > Anaeromyxobacteraceae > JADKCZ01. The sequence continues at coordinate 1,880 of JAJYAW010000005.1, forward strand.
TAGACCGCCGTGCAGCCCGTCGCGCGGGAGTAGCTCGGGACGGCGGGCGTGGACCAGGCGCTGGGCGTGGTCCCGCCGGTGCCGCCGCCGATGGCCGTCGCGCTCGCGGAGGCCGCAGCCGTCGTGGTGCCCCCACCCTTGGCGAAGGTGGTCGTGCCCGGGGGGGCCCAGAGGGCGACGTTGCCGGTCGCCAGGGCGCTCCAGGTCAGGGTGGCCACCGGCGCCGCGCCGTGGCTGGTGTCTCCCGTGGCCGGGACCGCGTGGCAGTCGCTGCAGGCGATGGGCACGCCGGTGAAGCTGGTGCCGGTCAGGTGGGCCACGTGGGCGCCGTACTGGGGCACCGTGACGGCGTACGTCGCCGTGGTGGTGGCCGCCGCGCCGCCGTTGACGCCGGGAGCCGCGTTGAGCGGGTTGCTGGCGGCCACGCCGGGCAGGCCGGTGTTGAGCACGCCGTGGCAGGCGCTGCAGCCGAAGGTGGTGCCGGTGACCGTGCCGTCCACGTGGGAGACCTGCTGGACGGTGGTGGAGGAGTAGCCGGAGCCGTGGCAGCCGGCGCAGTTGGTGTTCTGCGGATGCGGCAGGGCGGGCGGGTCGCCGTGGCAGGCGGTGCAGCCGAGCGTGCCCGCCGCGGTCCAGTTGGGCGTCGAGTTGGTCGCGCCGGCGCCGCCGCTGAAGTTGCCGTGGCAGTAGGTGGCGGAGCAGCTGCCGCCGCTGCCCAGGATGTAGGCCGGCGCCTCGGTGCCGTTGGCGGTGGCCAGCGGACCGAAGGCCAGGTCGACCTTGCCGTCGGCGTGGGTCCACATGGACCCCTGGTTCGGGCTGAAGGCCTGGAAGGCGGTCGACCCGTTGTGGCACTCCTCGCACTCCACGTTCTTGGAGCGGATCCCGTTGACGTGGGCCTGGTGCACGCCCACCGCCGGCACCGTGGTGGCGGAGCCGCCGGCCACGGCCGTGGGCGGGGCGGCCTCGAAGAAGGTGGCGGACGAGCCGTTGGCGCTGGCGCGGCCGAAGGTGCCGTGGCAGGCGGAGCAGTCGTAGTCCTGGACGTTGGTCTCGACGGTGCCGTTCACGTGGGCCGGGAGGTTGCCCGTGCCGCCGGCCAGCAGGATGTTGCCGGCCGCGTCGACCGTCTGCTTGTGGCACTTGACGCAGGAGGTGAGCCCCACGGCCGAGCCGTGGAGGCCGTCCGCCGGCGGGGCGCCGTGGCAGCTGCCGCAGGTGACGGTGTCGGTCCAGGAGACCGACCCGGTCTTGGCGAGGGTGCCCTTGGCCTCGGCGGAGAAGGTGGCGCCGTGGCAGTAGACGCTGGAGCAGGAGAGGCCGGCGTAGGCCGCGAAGCCGCCGTTCTGGTTGGCGAGCGCGCTCGAGACCATGGTCACGACCAGCGTCCCGCTCGGGTGGCTCGGATCACCGCTCACCGGCAGGGTCCCGTGGCAGTCGATGCACTGCACCGGCTGGCTCCGCTTGTTGATGTGCGCCATGTGGGCGTCGACCGCCGTGGAGCCGGTGGTGTCGAGCGGCGGCGCCACCGCGATGTTGGCGTCGGTGCCGGCCAGCCCGGGCACCGGGGTGCGGCCGGCGGTGCCGTGGCAGGAGGTGCAGGAGCCGGAGGGGAGCTGCACGATGCCGTCGATGTGGGTCGCCTTGGCGGCCGCCGTCAGGCCGGTGGTGGCGTAGCCGGGGTGGCAGCCGTTGCAGTTGCTGTTGGCCGGGTGCGGCGCCGGGGGCGGCGCGCCGTGGCAGGTGCCGCAGGTCGCCTGCGAGGGGCCGGCCGTCCAGGTGGGCGCGTTGATGGTGCCGCCCGCGCCCAGGCCGGCGCCGTGGCACCAGGTGGAGGAGCAGGTGGTGCCGTCGAAGACCGGGGTGAGCGGCACGCCGGCGGTGGTGCCGTTGGCCAGCGCCGAGCCCATCGGGACCTCGCGGATCCCGTTGTGGTTGTTCGGGACGGCGTGGCAGTCGGCGCAGGCGATGGGGTTGGTCCGCAGGTCGTTCTGGTTCAGGTGGGCGAGGTGCGCGCCGACGGCCCGATCGGTGGTGAGGAGCTCGCCGTTGACGCCCTTCGGCGGCGCCACCTCGAGCTTGGCATCCGCGCCGGCGATGCCGACGCGGCCGGCGGTGCCGTGGCAGCCGGTGCAGTTCACCTTCATGCCGGTCTGGTGCTGGTGACAGTTGGTGCAGCGCTGGCCCGACTGGTGGTTCGCGCCGCCGGGCGAGGTGCCGTCGGCCCGGTAGTAGTTGGTCAGCGTGTGGCACACCTGGCAGGGGCCGGTGTTGTCGGTGTTGACGTAGGAGGCCGTGGAGCGGGCGGCCATGTTGCCCGCCGTCCCGGAGGTGTTGGAGAAGGCGACCGCCTTGGGCGTGGTGGCGCTGGCGCCGCGGGGCGGCGGGCTGATCTGCTCGCCGATCAGGAAGACGTTCTTGGTGCCGTGCGGCGTGTGGCAGTCGCGGCAGGAGGTGGACCAGGAGCCGTAGGTGTTGCCGGTCTGCTCGGAGGAGTGGGTGGGCAGGGCGTGGCAGTCGGTGCAGAGCTGCGCGGCGTTGTCGCGGACCAGCAGGTTGCCGTCGCCCTTCACGGTCGAGACCGTGATCTGGAGCGAGTTGGAGGTGACCGTGCCCGCGCTGCTGGTGGCCTGCGCGTCGAGGGTGTAGGTGCCGGCGGCCAGCGTCAGCTGCCCCTCCCACATGCCCTGGGTCGCCAGGGCGCCGTACTTGACGTTCTGGGCGAGCGCCGTGGGGGCGCCCAGGTTGACCCGGATCGAGACGTTGGTGATCGGGGCCGAGGGGCTCCAGGCGTGCACCTGGACCTTGAAGGTGGTGGCCAGCGTCTTGCCCGCCGTGGGGTTGACGACCTGGACCACCGGCGCCTGGGTGCCCGAGACGGTGCTGCCCACCGCGGCGCCGCCGGCGCCAGGGATGAGCGGGCCGATCGACGAGCCGGTCGACCAGTTGTTGAACGCGTCGCGCGCGAAGATCTTGTAGTAGTAGGGCGCACCGTTGGTCAGGCCGGTGTTGAGGTAGCTGGTGCCGGTGCCGGCGAAGACCACCGTGCTGCTGCCCAGCGCGCCCAGGGCCGGGACGACGCCCTCCACCGGAGCGTCGGCCACCGGAGCCGGCGCGCGGAGGATGACCAGGCCGCCGCCCGTCACGAAGTCAGGATCGGTGGGGTTGGTCCAGTTGAGGGTCACCTGCCCGGAGGCCGGCGTGACCGTGCCCCAGGCCGCGTTGCCCGGCGACTGGTTGTCGATGGTCACCGTCGAGCTGCCGGTGTCGGCGCCGGCCTTGGTCTTGCCGCAGGTGAAGGCGGTGACCAGGCCGGTGGTGGCGTAGCTCGCGCCGGGCACCGGCGGCATCGCCAGGTGGCTCTTCGGCTGGATGCGGACGTGGAACTGGGTCGGCGTGGTGGTGACCGGGATGGAGAGGCCGGTGAAGGTCACGGTGTTGGAGGCCGGGTTGGTCACCGTGCCGTAGACGGGGGAGCCGGAGTCGCCGGTGAGGACCACCGTCCCGACGTTGGCGAAGGCGTTGGCCGGGGAGAGGCTGATCGTGGCCGCGGTGACCGTGTCCGGGGTGCCCGAGGTGACCAGGATGAAGGCGTCCAGGTCGGTCATGGCGCCGCCCGGCGCCAGGGTCACGTTGGGGCTCTCGGTGCCGCCGCTCATGGTGGTGGCGGTGGAGGCGACCGGGGTGAGCGGGCCGACCGACGGGCCGGCCGCCGAGTAGTTGCCGTTCACGTCCCGGGAGAAGATGCGGAAGTAGTAGGCCGTGCCGTTGGTGATGGTGGTGAGGGGGCTGGCCGTGTCGGAGACGACGGAGGTCAGGTTACCGCTGCCCACGTACCGGATGACGCTGGCGCCGATGGAGGTCGGCACGTAGGTGCTGCCGGTCCAGGTGTAGGGCTCGTAGGCCACGCCCTCGGTCGGGACGTCGGTGATGGCGGAGCCGGCCTTCATGAGGACGACGACCTCCTTGAAGTCGGCGTCGGCCGGGTTGGTCCAGGCCAGGCTGAACTGCTGGTTGCCGGCCGAGGTCGAGCCCCAGGTGGGCGCGCCGGGCGAGAGGTTGTCGATGGTGCGGGCCAGGCTGGCGGCGTCGGCCGTGGCGGCCACCGTGCCGGCGGCCACCGCCGCCCCGGTCACGCGGCCGGTCACCACCAGCGAGGAGCCCGGGACCGCGGGCATGGCGAGGGCGGACTTCGGCTTGAGGCAGACCCACAGGCTGGTCGCCGTGGTGGTGGCGGCCAGGCCGGGCGTGGCGATGACGATGGCCGTGCCGGAGACCGGGGCGGCCGTGCCGAGCGGCACCGGCATCGTGCAGGCGCTGGTGTTCTCGATGGTGAGCGACTCGATGAGGGCGTCGGTCGCCGCCGGGATGGCGACCGTCAGGCTATTGACCGTGGAGGTCGCCGTGCTCGTCAGCGTGAAGGCGTCCAGCGCGATCTTGTTGGAGCCGGGGGCCAGCGTGGTGGCGGCCTCGCCCGTGGCGGAGTTGCCGATGGTGAGCGTCTGGGCCAGCGCCGCCGCCGGGAGCGCGACGAGCGCGGCCGCCAGGCCCGCCCGGGCCAGCCGGGCCAGGGCGTTCAGGGGCGTCCCGGTGCGGGCGTGGGCGCGATCAGACTGGGTGCTGACGATCATGGGCGAGGCTCCTGAGACCAGGGGGCGCTTCGGGGGTCCCGCGAGGCAAGGGGCGGACGTCTTCATGGGCACGAGTCCAGGCTCCGGCTTGGTCGAGGGCATTGAGGGCGTCGGGGGTGGCGCTACCGGGGGTCCACGGTGAGCGAGTTGGAGTCGGCGTTGTGCGGCGCGTGGCAGCTCGTGCAGCCCACCACGCCCCCGGGGCCGAGCACGAGGTCGTTGGTCGTGTTGGCGTCGCCGTTGGTCCCCTGGACGCCGCCGTCGGCGTCGAGCGGGGCCGCCAGGTCGTAGTTCCTGGCGTTGGTGTTGAGCATCTCGCCCACCGGGTGGCTGAACACCTTGGCGCCGGTGTCGTTGACCTCCACGTAGGCGTGCCCCTGAGCGCGATCCTGGTGGCAGGTGAGGCACATCGAGCCCGTCAGGTTGGGCGACCGGAGCATGGGGAACGACACGTAGAAGTTCCAGTAGTCGCCGGCCACCGCGCCGGCGGTGAGCCGGATCTTGAGGGCCGGGTCGTCCAGGGCCAGGTCGACCGCGGTGGAGAAGGGTCCGCCGACCGGAACGGCCGTGTCCGCCACCCAGGCCGCGCCGGTGTTGCTGGTCGGCTTGAACCAGCTCAGGCCGGCGTCGTGCGACACCGCCACGTTGGTGGCGGAGACGACCTGCACCCGGTAGCCCTTGGGCAGCGCGGTGAGCGGGTCGGCCGCCTGGAGCGTCAGGGTGGCGGTGCCGGTGCCCGCGTTGGTCTTCGGGTAGGGCGTGCCGACCGCGAAGGAGGTGTTCATCGAGGTGGCCGGGGCGAACGCCTTGTTGGCGGCGTGCTGGTTGTGGCAGACCGAGCACTCCAGCTTGCCCGCGATGACCCGCTTGACCATCTCCGGGTCGTTGGGGGTGGTGGCGCCGACGGTGGCGTTGATGACCGCCGCGTCCCAGCGGTGGTGCACGCCGCTCACGCCCGCCACCGCCTGGTCCGTGCTGCTCCAGGGGAAGCCGAGCCGGGCGCTCGTGTGGGTGGAGTGGCAGGACTGGCAGGCGTCGCTGATGGTCACCTGCGAGGTGAGCGAGGCCCCCAGCGCGTTGTGGAGCGTGTGACACTCCTGGCAGTTGCCGGGCAGGTAGGACCTGTCGTGCGGCGCATCGAGCGCCGCGGCGAGGGTCGGGACGGCCAGGGCCAGCGCGGCCGCCAGGAAGACTCGGGTGGTGCGCATGGCTAGTTCCCCTCCCCCGTCACCAGGACGGAGACCTGCTGCGGTCTGCTGCGGGCGGTGCCGTCGTCCACCTCGAGCTCGAAGACGTACTGGCCGGCCGCCGGCGGCACGAAGGTCGGCGCGGCCAGGGTCGGCTTGAGCGCCACCCAGGGACCGGCCACCTGCGTCCAGCGCCACCGCGCGGCGCCCACGCTGGCCGTGCCGTCGAGGCGGACCAGCTCGCCCACCAGGGCGGTGCCCTGGGCGCTGGCCACCGCCACCGGCAGGGCCTTGCCGCCGGCCAGCACCTCGACCGCCAGCCGGACCGGCACGCCGACCGCGCCGCCCTCGGCGACCGTCAGCTCGAACACGTGGTAGCCCGCCGCGAACGGGACGACCGTGGCGGTGGGCCGATCGGCGTCGGTGAGCCCCGCCGCCGGGCCGGCCACCTGGCGCCAGCGGTAGGAGAGGGTCCCGCCCGAGGCGGCGGCGCTGGCCGTGCCATCGAGGGAGAGGGGGACGTTGACGGCGCCCTGCGCCGGGCCGGTGGCGCTGGCCGCCGGGAGGCCGGCCTGGGCGTCGGCGACGTAGACCTCGACCGTCTCCGGGGCCGAGCGGAGCGCGCCGTTCCAGGCGGTCGCCCGGAAGACGTGGCGGCCGGCGGCCGTGGGGATGAAGGTCGGGGCGGCCAGCGAGCCGTCCAGGCCGGAGGCCTGCGGCCCGGAGACCTGCTCCCAGGAGAAGGCGGTGCCTTCCGGGGAGACCACCTCGAGCTGCACCGGCACGCCCACCTGCCCGACCAGGACCTTGGAGAGGGCCATGGCGGTCGGGACCAGCGCGGGCGGCTCGACCACGATGACCGGGACCTCGGCCACGCCGACGGCGCCGCGCGCGTCGCGCGCCGAGACCTGGAAGGCCTGGTAGCCGGGCGCCAGCGGCCGCACCGAGAGCTTGGCGTCCTTCGGGGCCACGGCGGCCGACGGGCCGGCCGACTGCTCCCAGGCGAAGCTCAGCGCGTCGCCGTTGGCGTCGGTGGAGCGGGCCGCCGAGAGCTCCAGCAGGTCGCCGGGGGCCACCACCTGGACCCGGCCGGCGTCGGCCAGCGGGGCCACGTTGGAGACCGCCACCGCCACGCGGGCCGGGGCGCTGGCGACGGTGCTGCCCGCCTTGCCGCAGGTGGCCACCCCCTCGAGGACGTAGGTGCCTGCGGCGCGCGCGATGAAGCTCGGCGAGGCGGTGGTGGCGCCCGAGAGCACCACCTGGGGCCCCTCGACCTGCCGCCAGGCGGTGGCGCAGTCACCGGCGCCGGCGGCGGTGCCGGTCACGCGGACCAGGCCCGGGGCCGACAGGGCCGGTGCCGAGGCCACCAGCGAGGCGGCGTGATCGGTCGGATCGAGCGGGTCGAACCCGGCCAGGAGCTCGTCGCGGTCGGAGAAGCCGTCGCCGTCGGTGTCGGCCTTCCAGGGGTTGGTGCCGCGGGCGATCTCCTCCTGGTTGTTCAGGCCGTCGTGGTCGTTGTCGGCCAGCGCGTCGGAGGGATCGAGCGGGTTCAGGCCGTTGGCGAGCTCCACGTCGTCCGGGATGCCGTCGCAGTCGCTGTCGCCGGCGCAGGCCACCGGCGCGGCGCCCGAGCCGAAGCGCTCCAGCCGGCCGGCGTCCAGGTTGGCCACCAGCAGGTCGCCGTTGGCCATGAAAGTCATCCCGGCCGGCTGGCGGAGCTGCCCGGGATCGTTGCCGAAGCTGCCGATGGCGCCCATGGTGGCCCCGGCCTCGGAGACCACCTGCACCTGCCCGGCGAAGGCGTCGGAGACGTAGATCTTGCCGCCGGCCGCCGCGATGCCGCCGGCGCGGTAGACCTGGCCGGAGGTGACGATGGAGCGGACGAACGTGCCGTCGCCCTGGAAGGCGTGCACCATCGCGCCGTCCACGTTGCCGTCCTGGGTCACCCAGACGGTGCCGGTGGTGGCGTCGACCGCGACGTCGTAGACGTTGGTGAGCGGCGCCCCGCCGGCGTCGCTGATGGTCACGGCCGACGACCCGTCGGGCCGGATGGCCTGGACGACGCCCGCCGCCCGGTGGGCCATCCAGAGGAGGTTGCGGCCGGCGTCCCAGGCGAGGCCGGCGGGCCCCCGGGACATGCCGAGCTTGTAGCGCGCCACGATCCGGCCGGTGGCCTCGTCCAGCTTGAGGATGTTGCCGTCCTTGGTGGAGGCGTAGAAGGCGCCGGGGGCGCCGGCCACCGCGACCACGCCCTCCGGGATCTTCGGCTTGGCGCGCAGCCCCCCCAGCTTGGTGAGGAGCCAGAGCTGGCCGGAGCCGTCGGCCACGGCGATCTGGCCCGCCGGCGTGGTGGCCAGCCGGCGCGGCGTCCGGAGCCCGATGGGGAGCTGCCCCTGGAAGAGCGAGGCCGTGACGTCCACCTTGAGGACCTGGACGGCCACGCCGCCGCCCTGCGCCGTGATGGTGACCTGGAGCTGCGCGGCCGCCCCGACGTCCGGCGCCGTCCAGGTGATGCTCGGCGTCCCCTGCCCCGTGAAGGTGCCGGCGCTGGCCGCCCAGAGGTAGGTGAGCGCGCCACCCTGCGGATCCTGCGCGCTGACGGTGACCTGGTGGGTGGTGCCGACCAGGATCGGGCCCGAGGGCCCGACCAGGCCGAGCACCTGCGGCTGCGGCGGGGGCGCGACGAGCGCGACGTAGGCCGTGGAGGGCGTCGACACGTCGGCGCCGCCGACGGCCCAGCAGGTCGCGGTGGCGCCGCCCACCGGCGGCGTGGTCCACTCCACGCTGCCGGTCGCCGTCGCCGCCGGCGTCACCGCCACCTCGGCGGAGGCCAGCGTGCCGTCGGAGACCGCGAACCGGAAGGACGTGACGGGCGAGGCCGCGCCCAGCATGCCGTCGCGCCCCTTGATGGCCGTGCAGGTCAGGTAGACCTTCGACGTCGCGGGCACGTCCAGGCACATCGGGCTGGCGACCGTCCCCGAGCAGGCCCCGGGCGCCACGGCGAGGCCGGGCGCCTGGATCGTGGGAGGCGCGCCAGCGCGACCGATGACGGGGACGAGCTCGACGAGCAACGCAAGCGCTGCGTACACGAATGGCCTGAGCGTCATGGGCGCGTGCCGGTGCAAGGGCTGGGCCTCGCCGACCCACTTGAATGGCCTGGGGAATTCCAGCGATGGGCACGTCGATCCGGGACCTTACCGGCTCGAGGGGTCCACCCGGAGGGAGCAAACGCTTCGGCCGCGGGCGATGGGTGGGTGGTTTGACCCATCCCGTCGCGATATGGCGCAGCGCGCGCACCCAGTCGTCGTCACCCTCCGTCGATGGACACCGTGGGTGATGTGGCCTCTTTGGGGGACGCGGTCCCTCCCCCGAAGGTCGCTCGGGCGTTCACCGACCACCGCTCGGGTCGAGGCGCCCCGCTCCTCCGCCGGCCCGCCCTCCCCGGCCGCGGATTCATTCCCATCGAACCGGGGACTCGCCCCGATTCCACTCTGGCGCGGGAAGCGCGAGATTGGCTTCAGAGAGGAGCAACACCATGGCCACCAGGTTCAGCGGCAAGCAGGCAGTCGAGAGCGGCTCCTTCTTCGGCACCTCCCACCTCGCCGGCAAGGGCGGCGCGCAGGAGACCGGCGCCAGGCGAGGCCCGCCGTCGCGCTGGCTGCTCCTGGCCGCTCCCTTCGTCGGCCTGGTCTACGTGGTGACCCTGCCGGTGGTCGCGCTCGTCACGGTCGGCCACGCCCTGGCCCGCCGGCTCACCGGCCGCGTGGTGGACGGCGCCTCTGACCTCGCCGCCACCGTGGCGCCCGACGTCGCGACCGGCGCCGCCTACCTGGCCGGGCACGAGGGCGGCCCGAAGGCCGGCGCCCCCGAGCACCCGGAGCTCGAGAAGCTCGCCAAGGAGCTCGAGGAGAAGCGCCGCTAGGCCACCTCGGCCGCGGCCATCGCCGCCGCGCGAGGGCGCGCCACGACCCGTGCGCGCCCCCGCTTCATTCGACGCGGATGACGCCGCGCTTGATGGCGAAGCGCACCAGTTCGGTGCGGTTGTGCAGCCCGAGCTTCTCCATGACGTGCTCGCGGTGGGTCATGGCGGTCTTGACGCTGATGCCCAGCACCTCCGCCACCTCCTTGTTGCTCTTCCCCTCCGCCACCAGCTTGAGCACCTGCTTCTCGCGGTCGGTGAGCGTTTCGTAGGGATCGCCGCCCCCCCCGGCCGCCGGCCCCGCCTCGGCCATGGCCACCCGGGCCACCTCGGGGTCCAGCACCAGGCCCCCGCGGTGGACCGCGCGGATGGCGCCCGCCAGCTCGGACCCGGCGCTCTTCTTCAGCACGTACCCGGAGACGCCGGCCTTCAGGAGGCGCCGCACGTACTCCCGATCCTCGTACTGCGAGAGGATGAGCACCTTGGCGCGCCGCCCCTGCTTCTTGAGCTCGATGGTGGTCTCGATGCCGCCCAGGCCGGGCATGGCGATGTCCATCAGCACCACGTCGGGGTCGAGCCGCTCCACCGCGCCGATGGCCTCCTGGCCGTCGGAGGCCTCGCCCACCACCTCCAGGTCCTCGTGGACCGAGAGCAGCGCCCGCACGCCCTCGCGCAGGATGGCGTGGTCGTCCACGATGAGGATGCTGATCTTGCTCACGAGACCTCCTGGGGCAGCGGGATCCAGACGTCGATGCGGGTGCCGGCGCCCGGCGACGAGTCGATGGTGGCGCGCCCGCCGAGGAGCTCGGCCCGCTCGGCGATGCCCAGCAGCCCCCAGTGCGGCCGGCCGGGCCGCCGGGCCACCTCGGCCTGGTCGAAGCCCTTGCCGTCGTCCTCGATGTCGACGTGGACCTCGGCCCCCTCCACGCCCACCTCGATGAGCACCTGGGTGGCCTGGGCGTGCCGGGCGATGTTGGTCATGGCCTCCTGGCACATGCGGAAGAGGGCCGTCTCCAGCTCGGGCGGGAGGCGGGCCAGCTCGCCGAACTCGCAGCGGACCGTCACCCCGCGCTCGCGCAGCGTGCGCTCGGCGTACCACCGGATGGCCGAGAGCAGGCCCAGGTCGTCCAGCACCGAGGGCCGCAGGTCCAGGATGAGCCGGTGCACGTCGTCGAGGAGCCAGGTGGCCAGCACCTTGACCTCGTCGAGCCCCGGGTCCTTGCCGGCGCGGATGTCCTCCGAGGCCCGCTCGATGCGCATGAGCAGCACCGCCAGCGACTGGGTGGTCTGGTCGTGGAGCTCGCGCGCCACCCGCTTGCGCTCGTCCTCCTGCGCCGTGATGACCTTGCGCAGCAGGTCGCGGCGCGCCAGCTCGCGGTCGCGCAGCTGCTCGTTGGCCGCGGCCAGCTCGCGGGTGCGCTCGCCGACGCGCCGCTCCAGCTGCTCGTTGGCGCCCTCGACGCGGTCCACCAGCCCCTTGATGGACATGCGCATCCGATCCAGCGCCTGGCCGAGCCGGCCCACCTCGTCCTCGCCGAGGGGCGGGATGGGCCAGGCCAGCTCGCCGGAGGCGATGCGCTCGGCCTCGGTGGTGAGCACCCCCACCGGCTGCGTCACGCTGCGGGCGGCGCCCCAGGCGAACGCGCCGGCCAGGGAGAGCTGGGCCCCCAGGATGGTCAGCACCGCCAGCCAGGGGATGGCGCCCTCGGTGGGGAGCGCCTCGTCGAGCGACTGCCGCACCACCACGCCCCAGGTGGCGCCGCCCAGCGCCGCGAAGGTGACCAGCTCGCGGGGGCGCTCCTCCGTGGAGCCGGGCGGCGAGGGGCACTCGACGGGCTTGACGGCGCCGCTCCGCTTCTCCTTCAGCATGGCCAGGAGCTGGGGCGCGCACTCGGTGACGCTGCCGGTGCGGCGCGGCTCGGAGGAGGCGATGACCACGCCCTGGGCGTCGACGAGCTCGGCCACCCCGGTCTGGCCGCGCCGCAGCAGCGCCAGCATCCGGTCGAAGCCGCGCCGCCCGGGATCGAAGGTGCCGCCCGCCACGCCCACCACCGCCCCGGTCTGGTCGCGCACCGGGACCAGCTCGTGGACCATGGCGCCGCGCCCGTCGACGAGCAGGCCCGAGAGGCGGGGCAGGCCGCTCTTGAGCACCTCCTCGACGAGCGGCGTGGCGAACAGCGGCGCCGCCGAGATGCGGCCGCGCGGGGCCTCGGCCAGCACCCGCTGCTCGGCGTCGAGCAGGAAGATGGCCTCGCGGTGCCGGAAGTGGGCGAAGGCCTCGCGCACCGCCTTGTCCTCGGCCACACCGTCGCCCTGCCCCAGCGTGGGCCCCACCCCGGCGGCGAGGCGCTGCAGGAGCTCGAGGTCGCCGGTGAGCTCCTGGTCGAAGTGCGCCGCCACCGCCACCACCGCGCCCACGCGGCTGGAGAGGAGCCGGTCGTCCAGCGTGTGGAGCCAGTACCAGCCCACCCCCGCCATGAGGGCCACGGGGAAGAAGATCCCGATGGCCATGAGCAGGTAGACGCGGCGCCGGATGCCCATGCGACCGAGCGCCGCGTTGGTGGTGACGCTCACGCTCGCCCCTGTCGATGGGCGCTGCGCGCCTGGCGACCGAGCGCCGCGTTGGTGGTGACGCTCACGCTCGCCCCTGTCGATGGGCGCTGCGCGCCTGGCGACCGAGCGCCGCGTTGGTGGTGACGCTCACGGCGCCCCTTCCCGGTGGGCGCTGCGGGCCATGCGCAGCAGCTCCTCCACGTCCCCCTGGGTGCGCAGCACCATGGCGCGCCCGTCGCGCTCCCAGCGCAGCTCCACCCAGGTCTTCCCCTCCACCAGGACCCTGGCCAGCGTGGCCGGACGCCCGCCCACCGTGGCCCGGGTGGCCGAGAGCTCGCTCCCCACCGCCAGCAGCGCCGGCGGGATGGGGACGCCGGGCGCGGTGGCCTGCAGGAGCTCGACGTCGGGCCCCTGGCCCGAGCGGGCCCTGAAGGTGAAGGCGGCCGAGCCGCCGCGCCCGCCCGCCACCTGCACCTCGGCGGGGGGCCACCCCAGCCTCGCCGGGAAGTAGGACGGGCTGGCCAGGCGCGCCCCGAGCCAGCGCTCGGCCGCCTCCACGCTGGCCACGCGCCGCACGTCGCGCGGCTCGCCGGCCAGCCACCCCGGCAGGGCACCCAGCCCGGCCAGGGTGAGCACGGTGGCGGCCGCCACCCAGGCCAGCGCCGCCAGCATGCGCGTGGCCTCGCCCGAGGCGGCCCTGGTGCGGCTGGCGGTGCTCATACGACGAAGTAGAGCACGGCGGCCAGGGTGGCGCCCGCCAGCGCGACGCGCAGGCGGCCGTAGGGGAGGCGCGGCGGCGCCGGCTCGAGGAGGGCCCGGGCGCGCTGCTCCACGTCGAGGGAGCGGGCGCGGCGCAGCGGACTGGCCAGCGCGCCGCCGAAGAGCAGCGTGCGGCGCGAGGCGCCGGCGCCGGTGGCGCGGTGCAGCTTGATGAGGCCGCTCGCCAGCGCCAGCCGGTCGGCCCCCAGCTCGACCCCGCGCTCGTCGGCGCGCCGCTCGGCGTCGCGCGCCAGGACGCGGGCCTGCACCTGGAAGGTCGGGTTGAGGCACATCAGGGCGCGCAGCCCCATCACCACCCAGCTCCGCTGGGGATCGCGCCGCTCCAGGTGGGCGGCCTCGTGCGCCAGCGCCGACCGCAGCTCCTCGGCGTCGAGGAGCGCCAGGGCGCCGCGCGAGACGTAGATGCTGGGGTGGCGCACCCCGGCGCAGAAGAGGGCCGGCCAGGCCTGGTCCAGGAACGCCAGCGGCGGCGCGCCGCCGGGGAGCCCCGCCAGCGCCAGGCGGGCGGCGTCCAGGGCGGCCGCCGACGCCGCGTCGGGGGCGTGGGAGCGCGGACGCCCGCGCCGCAGCGCCGAGAGGAGCGACCCGAGGTCGGCCAGGAAGAGGAGCAGCCCCAGGGCGGCCAGCCCGCCGACGAAGATCCGGTAGAGGTCGAGGCCGAAGAACGGCACGTCGTGCCAGCGGTGGCCCGCCAGGAGGGCCGCGTCGCCGAAGGCGGGATCGAGCCGGGCCGGGAAGAGCAGCACCATGGCCGGGAACAGCACCAGCGGGTAGCCGAGCGCCAGGTCGCGCAGGGCCATCCGCTGGGCGGGGTGACGCACCTTCCACGTCCTCGTCAGCGCCTCCACGAACAGGGAGGCCACCAGCGAGTGGACGATGAGCTGCGCGAGGATGTCAGCCGACCTCTCGTCCAGGGGCATTGGGGGGCAGGTGGCCGCCGTGGTCCTCTGCGGGCCGCCCCTCCATGCGGGCGAGCTCCAGGGGGTGCTCGTGCACCATCCGCTCGCGGCTGATCTTACCCGTGAACATCGACCCGTCGAAGGGGAAGACGTCCGGGTTCAGGTGCGCGTTGAAGATGTGCCAGATGGTGATGACGAAGAAGGCCATCAACCCCTCGTTCGAGTGGGCCACCTTGGCGGCCGGGATGATCTGGCCGGGCACCAGGCTGGCGAACTGCACCGGGAAGAAGAGGATGAACCCGGTCACCACCATGATGACGTTCCCGAAGACCAGCCCCCAGTACTCGAACTTCTGCTTGTAGTCGTACCGGTCGTAGTGGGGGTGCTTGTCGGTCATCCCCAGGTAGAACTTGAGCTGGAGGACGGCGTCCTCGAAGTCCCGGCGGTCCGGGACCATGGTGAAGCCGATCTTCTTCGACAGCATGGTGAGGCTGGCGTTGGCGAAGTGCACCACCGTGGAGACCGCCAGCACCACGCCGCAGAAGCGGTGGATCCAGCGGGTGCGGTCGATGCCGCCGAAGAGCTCGATGAGGCTGTGGGCCCAGGTGGCCTGGTAGAACTTCTGCGGCAGCCCGGTGAGGCAGAGCAGGGCGAACACCGCCATGGTGACGAAGTGCTCGATGCGCTGCTGGAGGGTGAAGCGGACGACGTAGGTCTTGGCGAGGTCGGTCATGGGGGTCCCCGGCGGGCCGCTAGCGGTTGACGACCACGCGCCACAGGTGCAGCGCGATCTGGAGGAGGAGCCCGCCCACCATGAACGGGATCATGAAGCGGTAGAAGAGCTGCACCAGCCAGACCAGCGGCGCCTTCTCCATGCTCGGCTCGTAGTGCGAGAGCCAGGCCCTGGGGAAGCTGGCGCTGGCGCCCTGGTGGCACTTGGCGCAGGTCCTCTGCAGGTTGGCGCTCATGACCTTGGACTGGGGGTCGTCCGCCTTCTGGATGTCGTGGACGCCGTGGCAGTCGGTGCAGACCGCGGCCAGCCGCTTCCCGTCGGCCTTCTTCTGGCCGCGCTGGAAGGAGGCCGACATCCCGTGGAAGTCGGAGAGGTAGGTGGAGACCACCGAGGTGGAGAGGTTGTAGCGCTTCATGAGCTTCTCGTCGCCGTGGCAGCGGCCGCACAGCTCCGGCGTGCGCATGGCCAGCGCGCCGTCGCGCGGGTCGGTCGTGTCGTGGGCGCGGTGGCAGTCGGTGCAGACCGGCACGTCGGGGTTGGTCTCCGAGGCGCGGCCGTGGACGCTCTGCGCGTAGATGGCCGCCTCCTTCTGGTGGCAGCGGCCGCAGCTCTGCGAGATGCGGGTGCGCGGCTGGCCCGGGTGCGAGATGTCGTGCGCGCCGTGGCAGTCGACGCACAGGGCGGCCGCCTTGTTGCCCTTGGACATGACGGCGTAGTGCACGCCGTCGAGCGTCTTGGTGTAGTTGGCGAAGTGGCAGCCCTTGCACTGCTCGTAATACTTGATGGTGACCTCCCGCCGCGTGCGGAACTCGAGCTTGCCCGTGGCGTGGTCGCTCGTCTTGTCCGTGTGGCAGTCGGTGCAGCGCAGCGCCTCGCCGTGGACCGACTTGGCGAACTTCTCCTGGTCGACGAAGAGCGGCAGCTTCTCGCCGCTGGGCAGGTCGAAGGTCTGGGTCGGGTCGGAGTGGCAGCCGAGGCAGTCCTCCTGCTCCGCCGGGATGCCGGCCAGGGCCGGTGGCGCGGCCAGGAGGACGAACAGCGACAGCGCGTATTTTCTCATCGTGAACCGAGCCCCCGTGGGGTGGTGGACGGTGCGTCAAACCGGGCGGTATCGAGAACTTCCCATTCGTACCAGCACCGGGACGGGTCGTCCATTCCCAACGCTCTGAATTGCCTAGGTAATTATCCCTAGTATTGGCGCAAATTTTGTCGCCGATGCTGCCGCGCCGCGACGAAACGCGCAATTCTTTCCGGCATGGGCCAATTGCCGCAGCCTTTCACCCTCTTCGGGTCGGACCGCTTGCCGCTGCGCACCTGGGCGCGCGGCGTCCTGCCGCATCCGAGGCTGCGTCAAGTTGATCCGGCGCACGGTCCTGCTACCTTCGCGAGCCGTGACCGACCCGCGCGCCATCCTGCTCGTCCGCTGCCCCGACCGGCCCGGCATCATCGCCGCCATCTCCGCCTTCCTCTTCCGGCACGGCGCCAACGTCATCGACTTCGAGCAGCACTCCACCGACGACGACGGCGGCGTCTACTTCACGCGGCTGGAGTTCCAGACCGGCGGGATCGACCTCCCGCTGGACGACCTGCAGCGCGCCTTCGCCCTGGACGTGGCCCGCCCCTTCGGCATGGACTGGCGGCTCGCGGTGGTGAGCGAGCGGAAGCGGGTGGCGGTGCTGGCCTCCCGGCACGACCACGCGCTCCTCGAGCTGCTCTGGACGTGGAAGCGCGGCGACCTGCGCGCCGACGTGACCCAGGTGATCTCGAACCACCCCGACCTGCGCCAGGCGGTCGAGGGCTTCGGCGTCCCCTTCGTGCACGTCCCCAACGACAAGGACCGCCGCGCCGAGGCGGAGCGGGAGATGCTGGCGCTGCTGGAGGGCCAGGCCGACCTGGTGGTGCTCGCGCGCTACATGCAGATCGTCTCGGCCGGCTTCGTGGCGCGCTTCAAGGACCGGCTCATCAACATCCACCACAGCTTCCTGCCGGCCTTCGCCGGGGCCGACCCGTACCGCCAGGCCTACGACCGCGGCGTGAAGATCGTGGGGGCCACCGCCCACTACGTCACGGAGGTGCTGGACGCGGGCCCCATCATCGAGCAGGACGTGGGCCGCGTCTCCCACCGCGACGACGTCGAGGACCTGAAGCACCTGGGGCGCGACCTGGAGCGCCGCGTGCTGGCGCGCGCCGTCCGCTGGCACTGCGAGGACCGCGTCATCGTCCACGGCAACAAGACCGTGGTCTTCTCCTAGCGGCCCCCAGGCCCGGCCCCGGGCCCGGGACCCGGGCGCAGCAGCGAGAGCGCCACCGCGCCGGCCAGCAGCGTCGCCACCACGGCCAGCGCCGCGCCCTGGGAGACCGCGAACCAGGGCGCCGCCACCATCTTGCCGCCGATGAAGAGCAGGACCAGGGCCAGCGCGCTCCGGAGGTGGACGAAGCGCTCGATGAGGCCGGAGAGGGCGAAGAAGAGCGAGCGCAGCCCCAGGATGGCGAAGATGTTGGACGTGAAGACGATGAACGGGTCGAGCGTCACGCCGAAGATGGCCGGGATGGAGTCGAGCGCGAAGGCCACGTCGGAGAGCTCGATGAAGACCAGCGCCACCAGGAGCGGCGTGGCCACCCGGCGCCCGCCCTCCCGCAGGAAGAAGCGGTGCCCCTCCAGGCGCGACGTGGCCGGGATGAGCCGGCGCACCAGCCGGAGCGCGCCGCTCCGCTCCGGGTGGGGCTCGGCGTCGGCGCGCTGGAGCAGCAGCTTCAGGCCGGTGAGCACGAGGAAGGCGCCGAACACGTAGATGAGCCCGTGGAAGCGCTGCAGCAGCGCCGTGCCGGCCAGGATCATGGCGGCGCGCAGCACGATGGCCCCGAGGATGCCCCAGAAGAGGACCCGGTGCTGCAGCCGGGGCGGGATGGCCAGCGAGGAGAAGATGAGGACGAAGACGAAGAGGTTGTCGACCGAGAGCGACTTCTCGATGAGGTAGCCGGTGAGGAACTCGGCCGCCTTGGCGGGGCCGAAGCGCCAGGCCACCAGGCCGTCGAAGGCCAGCGACACCACCACCCAGGCGCCGGTCCAGGCCAGCGAGTTGCGGATGGAGATGGGCTCGTCCCGCCGGTGGAAGATCCCCAGGTCCAGCGCCACCAGGGCGAGGATCAGCGTCACGAAGGCGATCCACAGCGCTGGCGTCCCGACGGTCTCGACCAAGATGCCCTCCGGCGGCGGCCGGGCCGGGGGCCCTCCGCGAACCTGGGAGCGACCCCGGGTCGGGGAGGTCTTACCTCACCGCGGGGGGCTCGCCCACCTCCGCCGTCACGCTCCCTCGCGCGGAGGACCGGGAGGGGCTCGCCGTCCACCCTCGGCCGCGCTATCCATCCCGGCATGACCCCGCCCAAGATCACCGTCTACACCAAGGAGAACTGCCCGTTCTGCGTCCGGGCCAAGGCCCTGCTCGCGAGGAAGGGCGTGCCCTTCGAGGAGATCCCGGTCGAGGGGAAGGACGAGCTGCGCACCTGGCTGGTGGAGGCCACGGGGCAGCGCACCGTCCCGCAGATCTTCGCGGGGGAGCGGTCGCTGGGCGGCTACACCGACCTGGCGGCGCTCGAGCAGGCCGGGGCGCTGGAGCCCATCCTGCGCGGCGAGGCGTGAGGCCGGCCGCCTTTGCGCGGCCGCCGGATCGTCGGTAGAACGCCACCCGGTGCCCCGCCCGCCGCGGCACCGCATCCGCTGGAGGCCTCCGGCCCCGGCCGGAGCAGCGACCACCGCCCTGGGAGGGGCCCCACATGCTGACGCAGAAGTTCCTCGACCTGACCGCCTCGTTCGGCGCCGACTGGGTCAACTGGGTCCTCCTCGCGGTCTCGGTGATCGGCCTGGCCGTCTTCATCGACCGCGCCGTCCTCTACCTGCGCACCCGGGAGCGGTACGCCGCCCTGCGCGCCGCCTTCTCGGCCAGCCTGGTGGCCGGCGAGGTGGGCGGGGCGCTCCAGGCCGTGGCGGGCGACTCGCTCTGCCGCAACGTGCTCAGGGCCGGCCTGGCGCTGGTGGCGCGCGGCGAGCGGCAGCCGGCCGCCATCGAGCAGGCCATGCTGGGGCAGCTCTCCGAGGAGCGCGGCCGCTACGAGGCCAACCTCCCCGTGCTCACCACCATCGGCAACGTGGCGCCGCTCATCGGCCTGCTGGGCACGGTCATCGGCATCGTGGGGGCCTTCTACGTGCTGGGCAAGATGGGGACGGTGCAGGCCTCCTCCAACTCGCAGGTCATGAGCTCCATCGGCGAGGCGCTGGTGACCACCGGCCTGGGGATCCTGGTGGCGGTGCCGGCCGTGGTGGCGTTCAACTCGCTGCGCGCCCACGTCAACGGCCGGCTCAAGCTGGCGGAGGCCCTCTCCCGCGAGCTCCTCGCCAACCTGCCGCGGCTCCGCGTCGACGAGACCGGCGCGGAGGGCTGACCGTGGCCGGATCCTGGAACGGCGGCGGGGAGGAAGAGCTCATCGGCGGCGTCAACGTGACGCCCATCGTGGACGTCTGCCTGACGCTGCTGGTGGTCTTCATCGTGACCGCCTCGCAGGTGGTCAACCGCTCCATGCCGGTCACCCTGCCCCGGGCCGCCTCGGCCGAGAGCGCGCCCCCCTCCATCCTCAACGTGGCCATCGCCCGCGACGGCGCGGTCTTCATCGACGGCGCGCCGGGCCGGCTGGAGGAGCTCCCGGGCGCGGTGGAGGCGGCGCGGGCCCGGGCCGCGGCGGCCGGCGGCGAGGCCAGGCTGGCCGGGTTCGTCTCCGCCGACGTGGAGGCCCCCTACGGCAGGTTCGCCGCCGTGGTCGACCTGCTCCGCCAGGCCGGCGTCACCGACATCGCGCTCGACACCCAGCCCGCCACCACCCCGTGACCCTGGTCCGCCGGTCCTTCTGGCCCTCGCTGGCCGCCGCGGCGGCCCTGCACGCCGCGGGCCTCGCCTGGCTGGCCACCCCGAAACGG